>JAICJJ010000050.1 GCA_025928535.1 Thermomicrobiales bacterium | reverse complement strand
GTGAGGCTGAGGGCCGAAAGCCGCCATTCATGCCCCGCGCGCCGCACCGTCGCGTCGATGCCCGCGTCGAGGATGTCCCACGGATAGATCCAGAGCGCTCGCCGCTCGTCTGGGCGCTGTCCCGTCACCGTTGCTCTCCTCCGTGTTCAGCAATTGTCGCGGAAGCGATTATCGGTCCGGACCGCCCATCGCGGAACCGGCCCGCGTCTCGTTCGTCAGGCCGAGCGGAGTCCGTGCAGCCCGGCGCAATTCAGTCCACGGATGATTGCAACGGTCCCGGCCGCGATCGGCTCGCCCCGCGTCGCAGCCGGTGCACTCGAACGATCACTTCTCGGTCGTTCGGATCGGGCCATGGGCCGGCGACTTCCTCGAACGCGCCGCGCCAGCCGCGTTCGGTCGCCGCTTCGAGAAACGCGGCGGCGGGCGGACGCCCCGGCTCGGCCAGCCAGAGCAAGCCGCCCGGCGCGACGAGCCAGTCGACCAGCGCGAGCAGCGGTTCGACGTCGCGCCGTTCATAGAGCACGTCTGCCGCCAGGACGACCGGGAAGCCCTGCCCGGCCGCCGTCCGCAGCCGCGTCGGCCGCCGCCAGTTCACGTGCAGCGTCCGCGGCGCGCGCCCGGCGTTGACGAGGCAGTTGTGGCGGCAAAGCGCCAGCGCTTCAGGCGCGTAGTCGGTCGCCAGCAGATCGGCGCCGGCCCGCAACGCCGCGGCCGCCGTCACGCCGAGGCCGCAGCCGAGTTCGAGGCAACGCGCGTTCCGAACGAGGTCGGGCGCGCGGGCAATGCTTGCGGCCAGCGCAATGCCGCTCGGCCACAATTCGGCCCAATAGGGAAGATTTTGCTCCGGATCGGCCGCCGCGCCGTCGAGCAGCCGGTCGATGTCGTCCGGCCGGACGATCGACATCACCTCGTTCGTGCCGGGCAGCGCGAACCGATCGACGACCAGCGGCCCAAGGGAAGCGAGCCCCGGCTGATCGATGGCTAGACGCCTTCCGGCGGCATCGGCGTGTTCGTCGGCGGGCCGACTCCGGCGAACGTCTTGTCGACGTAGTCCCGGATCTCCCGCAGCGTCTTGCCTTCTGGACGTAGTTTCATCACGCTCCGCGCGACGTCGAGGCAGACCCCTCAGCCGAAGCTCATGGGGTCGAGCACGACCGACCCGTCGGGGCGCGCCTCCGTCACGTAGCAATCGAAGTTGTAGCGATGCCCCTGATTGACGCAACCGCAAAAACAGGGCATCCACTTCAATTCGTCTTCGTGCGCGACCGCGTAGCGGTAGACCTCCTGCACGGAGGCGGGCGCGTTCCAGAAGATCTGCGGCCATTGGTCTTTCGCCGGCCAGGCGACGAGATCCGTGCTGCCGAAGCCGCCCTGGTCGGCGACGCCCGGCGCCGTGCAGCCGACGAGCGCCAGCCCGCCCGCCCCGAGCGCCGCCTGGAGCAGCGTCCGGCGCTGCATACGGCCGGCCGTCAGCCGGCGCAACCCGCCTGAAGTGCGATTCATCCGCGCCATCCGTTCCTGGGTCGATTCGTCATGGGGCAAGGGTACTGCACGTCGCTATCGCCGAGCCATGTCGGGTTGATGCTCTCAACGGCAAGATCGGATCGAGCGCCTCTCCCAAAGAGACGCCGGAAAGGCGATGCTGCAGAGCAACGAGCTGAGGTTCGGTCATCGACGATATCAGATCGACAACTGTTCGAACGACGGTGGCGTCATCGGGAGACTGACCAATCGCCTCACGATAAAACTCAGGGAAAATTCTGCGATCATTCCTTGACGCTCCTGCCTCACAGAGCGTTTCGAACAAGGAACGGACAAGTCGTGTTTGTCCGTATCGCTGCGTGATGAGAGATTGGCTCTCGATGACGTATTGCCACGTCAGACCTTTGAGCATCGCGACTTCCATTCGGGCCTCTTGCTTGACAACAAGGCCGCGCCGTTCTGTTCCATCGCCATCACGAGAAAGGGAGACGGCTTTCACGTAGCGGTCCACCAACGCTGACGTGAAACTCCGGAGTCGAGCACGACTCTCGGCGCTCGCGCGGTACGGCTCGAAGATTGGCGAGAATTCCATGAGACCATTGAATGCCTGAGCGAGGTTATCGGCCCCGTATGCGTTGAGTTTGGTGTTGCGCTCGAGTTCCGCCGCGATGAGTCGGTCACGCTCGAATGGATCTGTCGATACTTTGTCCAGAGGGATGAGTCCGGCACGATAAAAATCTTCGACATCATGCACGGCATAGGCCACGTCGTCAGCCCAGTCCATCAGTTCGGCTTCCACGCTTCGGCCGTCGCCGGGCTCCATGAGTAGTTGGCGAGCGAAATCAAACTCCGCCTTCTCCGACAAATAGGCTCCCCATTTCGTCGCCCGATCACCCTCAGCCCCTCTCAGCCAAGGATATTTCAGCACCGCGCAGAGCGTCGCGCGCGTGAGATTGAGACCAGCAACATCCCGATACCGAACGGCCAATCGCGTCAGAATTCGAAAGGTCTGCGCATTTCCCTCGAAGCCATCGACGACCCCACGCTCCGTTGCCAGTCGATCAAGTTCTTCCTCTGCAACGTGACCGAAGGGTGGATGGCCGAGGTCGTGGGCAAGACAGGCGGCTTCGACGACGTCCGGATCGAGACCGCCGAGTTCCGCAATCCGTTTTTCATCGATTCCGGACCGCAGCAACTCCTCCGCCAGACTTCGCCCAATTTGGGCGACCTCCAACGTATGGGTGAGTCGATTGTGAATCGGATGGCGATCCGTTGCCGAAACCACCTGCGTGATGCCGGACAGGCGCCGGAATGCGGACGAGTAGAGAATCCGGTCGCGGTCTCGACGGCCAGCCGATCGCCGGTCGTCAGGATTGTCGGTGTGTGACGAATGGTAGCGGTCGAATCGCTCGCTCACCGACCAGAAAGAGCGCCGGGAACGTCAAACGTCCTCGCCGGTTTCAGCCGACGATCCCATGTCAACTGCACCGCATTCCGATCGATGAGGTACCAAATGGCGGCACGAATGAGAGGTTCAGCGAGGTTTTCATCTTTCAGCCGGTTGATGACGAGCAACGGCGAAGCGGGAGCCGGCAACTCTTGGAGAAGCGACAAAACCTGCTCCTCAGCCCGCGTCAACTCTTCGTCAGTGAGAACCATCCCACTCCTCCTCGCAACGCGAGCATGACCACAGAATCGGCGCGCTGCCCAAGCGTCCATGCCTCGACTGCATCGTAGCGCCCAAGCCACGCCGCCGCAATCGGCGGAGCGCGGCCGCACCTCCATGGGTCTCCTCTACGTCGGGTACGATCGGTCCACTAAACTTGCACGAACAGTCGTGGCCCGTTAGGGCAGGAAATATTCCACCTTTTGTCACGCCTGTCGCCGTTATCATCAGCGGCAGTCGGCCAGAACGGAGGAACTCAAATGCGGCTCGAAAACAAGGTCGCCATCGTCACCGGCGGCGCGTCCGGCATCGGCCGCGCGATCGTGGAACGCTTCGTCCGCGAAGGCGCGAAGGTCGTCGTCGCCGACATGAATCTGGAGGGAGCGACCGCGTTCGCCGGCGAAATCACGGCCAACGGCGGCGATGCGCTCGCCGTGCAGGTGGATGTTCGCAACCAGCAGCAGGTCCAGGCGATGGTCGACGCCGCCGTCGCCCGCTTCGGCCGGCTCGACATCCTCGTCAACAACGCCGGCGTCTTCCGCATGAAGCCATTTCTCGACATCACGAACGCGGACTGGGATTTCAATTTCGACGTCAACTGCAAAGGCACGCTTTGGTGCGCCCAAGCCGCCGCGCGTCAGATGATCGCCCAGGGACAAGGCGGCAAGATCATCAACCTCTCGTCACAAGCGGGACGGCGCGGCGAGCCGCTTGTCCTCGCCTATTGCGCCAGCAAGGCGGCGGTCATCAGCATGACGCAGTCGATGGCGCTCGCGCTGGCGCCCCACAAGATCAACGTCAACGCGATCGCGCCCGGCATCGTCGACACCCCGATGTGGGACGTCGTCGATAGCGAATTCGCCCGCTACGAAGGACTCGAGCCCGGCGCCGCCAAACGCCGCGCCGTCGCCGCGATCCCGCTCGGCCGAATCGAGCAACCGGAAGACATCGCTGCCGCCGCCGCCTTCCTTGCCTCCGCCGACGCCGACTACATTACGCAGCAAACGCTGAACGTCGACGGCGGCAACGTGCCAGGGTGAACGAGTCGGGGAGTCGGGGAGTCGGGAAGTCGAGAAGTCGGGGAGTGGAGACGGCGCTGCGCGGATCGTCATCCTGAACGAAGACAAAGGATCTCGTCGTTCTTGGATACAGAGACGAGATGCCTCGACAGGCTCGACATGACGATGAGGGCGACGCGCCGCTTCAAGTCTTCCCGACTTCCCGACTCCTCGGCTCCCCGACTTCGGCAATTGACAGACCGCCGCCGGCACGGTCTGATTCCAACCCGAATCGACCGCATTCGAGGAGACGGATCAATCGTGAGCGACAAGGCGACAACCGACGCGACCCAACGGCTCTGGCAGGCGATCGAGGAGCGCCAGGATGAATTGACGGCGCTCGTCGCCGACCTCGTCCGCATTCCGAGCCTGCTCGGCGACGAAGCGCCTGCCCAAGGCTTCGTCGAAGGCTATCTGGCCGAATCGGGCCTGCAGGCCGAATCGTGGGACATTCCGGACGATCTGAAGCAGCGCGAAAACGCCGGCGACAGCGGCGTGCCGTTCGCCGGGCGGCCGAACGTCGCCGGCACGTTGCCGGGCGCCGGCGGCGGGCGCTCACTGATTCTGAACGGGCACTACGATGTCGTCAGCCCGGAGCCGGTCAGCGCCTGGACGCACGATCCGTGGGGCGCGGAGATCGTCGATGACAAGATGTACGGCCGCGGCGCCTACGACATGAAAAGCGGCGTCGCCCTCAACCTCTTCCTGCCCCGCCTCATCCGCGACCTCGGCATCACGCTCGGCGGCGACGTCGTCGTCCAGAGCGTGATCGAAGAAGAATGCACCGGCAATGGCGCGCTCGACGCCAGCCTCCGCTACCGGGCCGACGCCGCGCTCGTCACCGAACCGACCGGCGGCGCCTTCACCAGCGCCCACGTCGGCGTCCTCTGGTTCCGGGTCGCCATCGAAGGCGTCTCTTGGCACGCGATGCAAGCCTGGAAAGGGGTCAACGCGATCGTCAAGGCCGTGCCGGTGATCGACGCGTTGCAGCGTCTTGACGCGCGTCTCAACGAGCAGACCCATCCCACGTTCGCCGGAGTCGAGCATCCGATCAATCTCAACATCGGCGTCATCGAGGGCGGCGACTGGCCGAGCACGGTGCCGGGACATTGCGAATTGCATTGCCGGCTCAGCCTCTATCCCGGCCAGACGATCGCCGAAACCCGCGCCGCGATCGAAGCGGCCATCGCCGAAGCGGCCGCGGCCGATCCCTGGCTCCGTGACCACCCGCCGGTCGTGACCTACGACGGCTTCCAGAGCGCCGGATCGATCGTCGCGATGGACGAGCCGTGGGTGCGGATGCTCGCCAAATGGAAGCATCGCGTGATGGGCGGCGAGATGGAACCGCGCGCCGGCACCGGCATCAACGACATGCGCTATTTCAACTTCGTCGGCATTCCTTCCGGCTGCTTCGGCGCGGGCGGCGCGGGGGGACACGCTGCTGACGAATGGCTCGACCTCGCCTCGATGGTCCCGACCGCGAAGACGATCGGCGCCTTCATGCTGGAGTGGTGCGGCGTCGCCGGCTGAGCGGCGCGTTCATTCCCAGGAAACGATCAGTTGCTCGAGCGGCAGACGCGGCCGGCGGACGGGATCGCGCGCGGCGTAGCCGACAGCGATCAGGGCGTGGGGGATCAGTTCGGGCGCGAGGCCGAGCGCGTCGCGGACGACCTCGGGACAAAAGAGGGGCGCGCACATCCAGCCGCCATCGACGCCGCCGGCGTAGAGCGACAACAGGAGATTTTGCACGGCCGCGCCGAGACTCTGAATCGCCATGATCTCTTCGGCCGCCTGCCGTCCGGCGTCGGGATAGCGGTCGAGATCGGACAGGTAGAGGCAGGGCACGATCAGGACGGGAGCGGTGTGCAGCCGTTCCCGGCTCTGGTTGAGACGGTGCTGCACGATCGCGGCGTCTTGCCCGTCGAGATTCAGTTGCTCCCGCCAGGTCGCCGCCATCGCGCCGGCCAGCGCCGCCCGCCGTTCCGGCGCCTCGACGACGGCGAAACGCCAGGGCTGCCGGCCGTGCGGCGACGGCGCCCATCCCGCGGCTTCGATCGCCCGCTCGACGATCGGCCGGGGCACGGGGTCGGCGCGAAACGCCCGCACCGACCGCCGGCCCCGGACCAGCGCCGCCAGTTCCGGCCCGCCCGGCCGCGCGGACGCGCCGGCTGCGCCGCCGAATCGCCAGGAACGGATCGCGCGCGGCTCGATGGCAATTACCGGAAGGTCATCCAGCGGCATCGCCCGATACTGCGGATATTTCGCCCGCAGCGCCGCGACGGCATCGGCGTGCGGCGGCGTCGCGGGTTCGACCAATCGTGCCCGCCCACGAACCAGAACCCAGGCGAGCCGCGACCAATCTTCGACGTAGTCGTCGACGACGAAACTGACCTTGGGCCGGGCCGCGATGTTGCGCACGCGTCGCAGGCTCCGCCAGTCGACCGTCTTCGGTTTGGCGTCGAGCGGCGTCACGATCGTCGCCCCGCCGACGTCCTCGATCAGCGCGTAGCAGACCGGGACGACCGACGGCGCTCCGTCTTCGTCGGCCGTGGCGAGGTGGCCGACCCGGCGCTCGCGGATGAACGCCAGATCGGCCGGATCGACGGCGGGCTTCGATTCGGTCATGTCTCCTACTCGACCACGGTCGGGATGATGTAGTCGTCCGGTCGGGGCGTCCAGCGCGGCGCGCCTTTCCGAAGACCATAGAGCGACGTCAGGCGGTAGAGATAGATGGCGGCCGGGTCGTCGCGCAAGATTTTGCCGAGTTCCCGGTAGGTCTTGGCCCGGTTGTCCGGATTCGGCTCGGTCGCCCCCGCCTGCAGGAGCGGCTCGGCGTTCGGATTGTCGTACCGGGAGAGGTATCCCTTGTCGGCAACGACGAGGCTGAGCAAGGTGTAGGGATCGAACATCGGCCGCCAGGTCGCGAAGCGCAACGGCGGCGACGATTTGTCGGTCCACGTGGCGTTGAACGTCGCCGTCTCGGTCGGCATCACCTCCGCCCGGATGCCGACATCGGCCAGTTGCCCGGCGATCGCCTGCGCGATGTCGAGCCGTTCCGCCGTCGTGACCGAAAGTTGCGTGTCGAAGCCGTCGCCATGTCCGGCCGCGGCGAGCAACGCTTTCGCCTGGTCGACATCGTACGGATACGGCTTGAGCGCCGGATCGTAGCCGAGGCCGCCCGGCACGAAAAAGTTCGGCAGCCGCTGACCTTTGCCGCCGAGCAGCGCCTGGACGATGCTGTCGACGTCGATCGCGTAGTTGAGCGCCTGCCGCACCCGAACGTCGTCGAACGGCGTGACGTCGGTCGCGATCCGCACCCAGGCCGATCCGGAGATCGGCTCGGTGATCACCTCGCCCGCTTGCGCCACCGCCGACACTTGGTCCACCGGGACACTCCGGATCAGATCGGCCGTGCCCGCCAGCAGGTCGGACACCCGCGTGCTCCCTTCCGGCACGAACCGGAACGCGACCTTCCCGGACGTCGGCCGACCTTTCGGACTGAGTCGCGGATAGTCGGGGTTGGCCGCCAATTCGACTTTGGCTCCCCGCTCCCAGTTGACGAAGCGATACGGCCCGGTTCCGACCGGCCGGTTGGCGAAATCGTTGGCCGGGTCCGCCGCGTATTTTGGCGGCAACATGCAAAGCCAAGCCGCTATCTGCCCCGGCAGCCACGGCGCGGTCGCGGAAAGTTTCAAATGAACGGTGTGCGGATCGATCTCCTCGACCTTTTCGATGACGGCGAAATTTTGCGCCACCTGCGATTTTGTCTTCGGATCGAGAATGTGGGCGACCGAAAACGACACCGCGCTCGCGTCGAACGGTTCGCCGTTGTGAAACGTGATGCCCTGCCGCAATTCGACTTCGTAGGTGGTCGGATCGAGCGGCGTCAGCGATTCCGCCAGCAGCGGCTGCAGATCGCCGCCCGGCCCGTACTGGACGAGCGAATCGTAGATCGAATGGACCACCGACCAGCCGTCGTTGTCGTAGACGAGGGCGGGATCGAGCGTCGGCGGTTCGGCCGCCAGGTCGATCGTCATCGCCGCCGCCAACGGCGCCGACGACGCCGGCGTCGCCTGCGCCCGCGCCCATGGAGCCGGCAACGCCGCCGCGAGCGCGCCCGCGCCAATCCCGCCAAGCAGCCCGCGCCGGGTCGCCCGCCGCACCAACACCTCGTTCATCGCTCCTCCTTCGCACGCGCCGCCGGTCATGACCGGTCGATCAATGCATCCCCGAGCAGATTCAACCCGAGCACGGCCAGCGCGATCGCGCCGCCCGGCACGATCGACACCCACGGCGCGACCAGCAGCGTTTCACGGCCGCCCGCGACCATGCCGCCCCAGGTGATCGCCTTGCCGCCAAGGCCCAGCCCGAGATAACTCAATGCCGCTTCGTAGAGGATCATCGCCGCCACCTGTTGCGTCGCCAGCACGAGGATCGGCGCGGCCAGATTCGGCAAGACGTGGCGAATCGCCACCCGCGCCGGGCTCGCCCCGAGCGAACGCGCCGCTTCCGCCCACGGCGCGCGCCGCGCCGCCCGCGCCTGCAGCCGGACGACCCGGGCGCAGGCGATCCACCCGGTCAGCGCCAGCGTGGCGAGCAACGTGCCGAGCCCCCGCCCGACCGCCGCCGTCAACGCGATCGCCGTCACCACGAAGGGAACAGCCAACTGGACATCGATCAACCACGAAATCGCGGCATCGACGCGGCCGCCGACGAATCCGGCCACCAGCCCGAGTCCGACGCCGATGGCGCCGGCGCCGAGCGTCGCCGCGACGCCGACGAGCAACGAAATCCGCGCGCCGACGACGACGCGAGCCAGCAGATCGCGCCCGAGTTGGTCGGTCCCGAATGGATGCGCCGCCGATCCACCTGCCCAGACCGGCGGCCGCAGCCGCTGCGCCAGCGCCTGATGGTCCGGGTCGAGCGGCAGCCACGGCCCGGCGAGCGCCACGGCGACCAGCAGCAACGTCAGCGCCAGCCCGATCGCCCCGCCGACGCCCCAGGCTGGCCGTCGCCGGATTGCTGGACGAGGCGCGGTTGGCCGCTGAATGGTCGTGAGGCTGCGTCCAGCGGCCGGGCGGGCGGTCGCGATCATACCGCGCCCGCCGCCGCGACGCCCGCTTCCATCCGCAGGCGCGGATCGAGCAGCCGGGCCGCGACCTCGACCCCGATTTCGACGATGACGATCGTGACCGCGACCAAGGCGACGAACGCTTCGATGATCGGCAGATCGCGGTCGGCGACCGCGTTCAGGGCGAGCAATCCGATGCCGGGATAGGCGAAAACCGATTCGACGACCACCGCGCCGCCGAGCAAAAACCCGGCTTGCACGCCGACGAACGCCAGCGCCGGCAACAGCGCGTTGCGCAGCGCGTGCCGCCGCAAGACCGTGTCTTCCGGCAACCCTTTCGCCCGGGCGGTTCGCAGCCAATCGGCGCGACGCGTTTCGCGCAGGCCGGCGCGCACCAGTCGAGTCAGCGCCGCCGCCGGCAACGCGGCCAGAGTGACGGCCGGCAAGACGAGCGACGCCGGCCCTTCGAGCCCCGACGACGGCAGCCAATGCAACCTCGCCGCGAAATAGGCGATGAGGATCGTCCCGAGCCAGAATCCGGGAATCGCCTGCCCGGCCAGCGCGACGAGCCGCGCCGCGAGATCAACCGCGCCGCTCGACCGCCACCCGGCGGCGATGCCCAGCCCAATCCCGACGATCGACGCCAGCGCGGTCGCCGCCCCTGCCAGCGCCAGCGTCGCCGGCAGCCGTTCGAGCACGACCGTCAGCGCCGGCCGCCCCTGCCGCCACGATTCGCCGAAATCGCCTCGAACGGCGCGGCCGAGAAACGTGACGTATTGCGCCGGCAGCGGGCGATCGAGCCCGTAGGCGACCCGCAGTTGGGCGAGTTGCTCGGGCGAACTCCCCGGCGGCACGAGCCCGGCCAGCGGATCGCCCGAGACATGGATCAGGATGAAGACGAGCGTGGTCACTCCGAAGAGGACCAACGCCGCGTAGCCGATGCGTCTCAGGATGAATCGCAGCATCCGACGGTCCGCGCCCGGCCGCGCCGGGATTCAGGCGGCCCGGACGCAACGACGCCCGGGGCGACGGCCCACGGGCGTGGCGGGAGCGAAGGATGCCAACATCAGCCCGGCCGGACATGCCGGCCGAGCGGACGCCTTCTCCCATCCGGACTGTACCGTCGGCTCCGGAATCGCACCGGATCATGCTTGCGCGACGTCGCGCGCTCGCTCGCGGGCTTTACCGCCGGTCTGGAATTGGCCGGAAACCACGTCCGGACGCACCATGCCCCGAAGGCTCTCTACGCCGACAAGCATACCGGCGGCCCGCCATCGGCGTCAAGTCGGTT
>JAICJJ010000509.1 GCA_025928535.1 Thermomicrobiales bacterium | reverse complement strand
CAGATCGATGTCGCCGCTGGCGGTGTCGATGCGATGCTCGCCCGGAGCGAGCGCCACGTCGCGCAAGGCGAGATCGCCGCTGGCGGATCGAAACCGGAACCGTTCGAGGCGGCTGTCGTCGGCGGTCAGATCGCCGCTGGCGCTTTGCGCTTGCAGCGCGCCCTGAATCCGGCCAAGCCGGATGTCGCCGCTGGCGACGTCGATCCGGAGTTCGGCCGACACCTCGCGCAGATCGATGTCGCCAGAAGCGGTGCGGACGGAGACGGCGCCGCGCACCCCCGACACGTCGATATTGCCGGAGGCGGTGACGACCGTCAGATTCACCGATGCAATTCGGGCCGGGATGTCGATCTGAACGTCGACCGAGCGACCCATCCACCAGCGAGCGAACGGCATCCAGCCGCGATGACGCGCCTCCCGTCGTCGATCGCCCGGCGCATCGCGGTGGCCAGCCAGTCCGTGCGCCCGGTCATGCGGTCCGAGCGGAGCGACGGTGACGTGGTTGCCGCTGACGACGACGCGGAGATCGGGCGGGCCATCGTCCGATCCCGAATCGTCCGGGTCGCCAGAAGAGCGGACAAGGAGATCGGCTCGATCGGCGAGGCGGACGACGACGTTGCCCGCGTCGTTGGCGACATCGAGGACGAGGGGGTGTGCAAGGTCGAGCGGATAGGTCCGGGCGGCAACATCGGCGTTCTCCGTCGCTGAGGTCGGTTGGAACGGCGTTTGGCTCATCGTCTGCGTCCTTTCGCGAGAATTCGCCGACGCGGCTCAGCCGGCGCTCGCCAGCAGCCGCGCCGCTTCTTCGGCCGAAATGCGTCCGTCGCGCAGGTCTTCCAGCACCCGCCGGCGATCGGGCAATGCCGGGGCGCCGGGGCGGCTGTCGTCAGGGACGGCGAAGCCCATCTCCCGCAGCGCCTCGTCGAGGCGGGCGCGCACGGTCGGATAGGAAATGCCGAGTTCGGCTTCGACGTCCTTGATGATGCCGCGGTTCTTGACGAAGACCTCGACGAACGCCAGTTGCTCTGGCGACAGCCGGCCGAAGCGGCCCAGCCCGAAACGACCTTCGATCCGGGTTTCGCAGACCGGGCAATCGATCCGCGTGACGATCGTTTCGGCGCCGCAAATCGGGCAACTGCCCGGCGCGGCGGGAAACCGGCTCATGCGCCCTCCTTTCGAACGGCTCCGCAACCGTCGGTCCGGATAATGCATCTCTGAATTGAAAAAGTCAATAACGATATTGAAAATATTGAAATGGCGTTGTGCGGCAGGTCGCCGGAGTCGCGGCTATACTCCCATCAGCGATCTTGGCGAAATGGGCATTGGAGCGAGCCAGCGATGACCGAGTTCAGGGTGGGCGATCTGGTGCGGGTGCAGATGCCGCGCGGCGTCAACAAGCGCGGCGTCACCGGCATCAGCGTGATGTACACGACATGGCCGGAAGCGCGCTTCGACGGCGCGGTCGGCGACATCACCGGCATCAATCCACGGGGGCCGAACGGCATCCCGCTTTATCTGGTCAATTTCACGGGGCATGACAACCGGGTCGCGATCCCATGGCAGCAGCAGTGGTTTCGGGCGGAGTGGATCGCGCCGGCCGAAGCGCCGAAAGAACAGCCCGTCGCGACTGCCGGCGCGATGGTCGCGCCCGAAGGCCAGCAAGCGACGACGCTCGGTCCATCCACTTGAGGCGCGCGTCGCCGCAAGGCCCGCGTCCCGCGTACAAACGGCCGCTCGGGATAGCCCGAGCGGCCGTTCGAGTTCACGACGGTTGTGATCGATCTGGCTACGCCTTGGCGAGCGCCTGGTCGAGATCGGCGATCAGATCGGAAACCGTCTCGAGGCCGACCGATAGCCGGACGTAATCGGGGGTGACCCCGGTCGCCGCCTGGGCCGATTCGTCCAGTTGCGAGTGGGTCGTGCTGGCGGGGTGGATGATCAGCGACCGCGCGTCGCCGACGTTGGCGAGATGCGAGAAGAGTTTGACGTTGTCGATCAGGCGGCGGCCAGCATCCAGACCGCCCTTGATGCCGAAGCCGAGAATCGCACCGAACAAGCCGCGATCGTGATACTTGCGGGCGCGCTCGTAGGCGGGATGGCCGGGCAGCCCCGGATAGTTGACCCACGACACCTTCGGATGCTCGGCCAGGTAACGCGCGATCTGCAGCGCGTTCTGGCTGTGCCGTTCCATCCGCAAGGGGAGCGTTTCGATCCCCTGCAAGATCAGGAACGAGTTGAAGGGGCTGATGGCGGGACCGATGTCGCGCAATCCCTGCACCCGCAACTTGATGATGTAGGCGATGTTCGCGCCGAAATTCGCTTCGTTGAAAACGTCGGTGTAGACAAGGCCGTGGTAACTCGGATCGGGCTCGGTCATCTGCGGGAAGCGGCCCGATTTGGTCCAGTCGAATTTGCCGCCATCGACGACGACGCCGCCGATCGAATTGCCGTGGCCGCCGTAGAACTTCGTCGTCGAGGCGACGACGATGTCGGCGCCGTGGTCGATCGGCCGCACCAGATACGCCGTCGGAAAGGTGTTGTCGATGATGAGCGGCACGCTGGCGGCATGGGCCACATCGGCGACGCCCTGAATGTCGAGCGTCAGCAGGTCCGGATTGCCGATCGTCTCGCTGTAGACCGCCTTGGT
>JAICJJ010000093.1 GCA_025928535.1 Thermomicrobiales bacterium | reverse complement strand
GCTCGGCGTGCTGCTCGGGCTGGCCTCAGCCCTGGCCGGAATGTCGCGGATTCGCTTCTTGCGCTGGCTGTCGTCCGCCTACGTGCTGGTGATCCGCGGCACGCCGCTGATCGTGCAGATCTTTTTCGTCTTTTTCGGCGCCAATCTCTTTTTCGGCTTCGATCTCTTTCCGCGCGAGGTCGATCTCGGCGCGGTCGCCATTCCGGGCGCGATCATCGCCGGCATCGTCGCCCTCGCGATCAACGAAGGCGCCTACATGAGCGAAATCGTCCGCGCCGGCATCCTGTCGGTCGAGGCGGGACAAATGGAATCCGCGCTGTCAGTCGGCATGACCCGCGGCCTGGCGATGCGTCGGATCATCCTGCCGCAAGCGGCGCGGGTCATCGTGCCGCCGCTCGGCAATGAATTCAACGGCATGATCAAGAACACGTCGCTCTTGGCGTTCATCGGCGTCTACGAGATGTTTTTCGATGCCGAGGCGCACTACTCGACGACCTTCAAGCCGGTCGAGTACTTTCTCGCCGTGGCATTCTGGTATCTGGTCCTGACAACGGTCTGGACGTTCATCCAGGGCGGCATCGAACGGCGGCTCGATCCGGCGGAGCGCGCCGCGTCGCCCGGGCTCGCCGAGCGGTTGCGCCTGCCGCAACTGGCGCGCAGCCGATAGAAGCGTGGAGACGAGCAGCCATGTCCATTCCGGCTCCAACTCCGCGCGCCGACGCCCCTCGCGTGACCGCCGACGCCGGGCGGCCAGTCATCTTGCGCGCGCGCGACATCCATAAGCGCTACGGCGCGCTGGAAGTGCTGCGCGGGGTCTCGCTCGACGTCCATCGCGGGGAAGTCGTTTGTCTGATCGGTCCGTCCGGCTCCGGCAAGACGACGCTGCTCCGCTGTCTGAACCACCTCGAACGGATCGACCAGGGCCGCGTCGAAATCGACGGCCAACTCGTCGGTTATCGCGACGGACCGAACGGAACCGTGGTCGAAGCCCCGGAAAAGGAGGTCGCGCGTCGTCGCGCCGAAATCGGCTTCGTCTTTCAGCGCTTCAACCTCTGGCCGCATCTGACGGCCCTCGAAAATGTGGTCGAAGCGCCGATCCACGTCCGCGGCGAACGTCGGGATCAAGCGGTCGCGACCGCGGAGCGGCTGCTGGCGCGCGTCGGACTTCTCGAAAAACGGGACGCCTATCCATCGAAACTTTCGGGTGGGCAACAGCAACGGGTGGCGATCGCGCGGGCGCTCGCGATGCGGCCGAAACTGATGCTCTTCGACGAAGCGACGAGCGCGCTCGACCCGGAAACAGTCGGCGAGGTCCTCGAAGTCATGCGGGAATTGGCGGCCGAGGGGATGACGATGCTCTGCGTGACCCACGAAATGGGATTCGCGCGCGAGGCGGCCGACCGCGTCGTCATGATGGACGGCGGCGTCATCCTCGAAGACGCGCCGCCCGCCCGCATCTTCACCGCGCCGGCGCACGAACGCACCCGTCAGTTCCTGTCGATGATCCGATCGTGAATGTCCGCCGCGCAGTGGTCGGCGTGGTCTCAGGCAACCGAGGGAAGGAGCCCGCGTGAAGATCGAACCGTTCAAGCTCGAACGCTGGATGACGACCTACGAAACGAATGTCCGCTACGACATCGCCGAAAGCGGCATTTTTCCGATGACGGCCGGCGAACTGGTCGAACTCTTGCCCGAGTCGGCGCGCGCCGAGGCGCTGAACGACCTCCTCGCGACGCCGCTCGGCTACAGCGAGGCGCGCGGCACCGAGGCGTTGCGCGCGGAACTCGCGCGCACGTACCGCGATCTGTCGCCGGACGACATCCTCGTCACGACCGGCGCGATCGAAGCGAATTTCGTCCTGCTCAACACGCTGCTGGAGCCGGGCGATCACGTCGTCGCGGTCGATCCCGCCTATCAGCAACTGCAAAGCGTGCCGCGCGCCATCGGCTGCGAGGTCGCGCTCTGGCGGCTGCGGCCGGAAAACGGCTTCCGCTACGATCTCGACGAACTCGAACGGCTCGTCACTCCGCGCACGAAGTTGATCGTCATCAACACGCCGCACAATCCGACCGGCGCCGTCCTGACCGCGGACGAACTGCGCCGCATCTACGAATTGGCCGAACGCCTCGACGCCCGCATTCTCAGCGACGAAGCGTATCGCTGGCTCGAATTGCCGGGCGGCGAGCCGATCGCCCCGCCGCTGCGCGATCTCGGGCCGCGTGCGATCAGCGTCGGCACCTTTTCCAAGCCGTTCGGCTTGCCCGGGCTCCGTATCGGCTGGATCGCCGCCACGCCCGACATCGTCCAGACCTGCTGGGGCATGCGGGACTACATCTCGCTCAGCCCGGGCAAATTGAACGACGCCCTGGCCCTGATCGCCTTGCGCCATCGCGATCGGATCATCGCCCGGACGCACGAAATCGTCTCGGCCAATCTCGACGAAGCCGAAGGCTGGTTCGCCCGCAACGCCGATCTGGTCTCCTGGTCGCCGCCGCGCGCCGGCTTGTTGGCATTGATGAAATTCAACCTCGACACGGCGTCGCTCGGCCTGGCCAACCATCTGGCCGAAGACTACAGCGTGATGCTCGCGCCCGGTTCGGCGTTCGGCTACGAGGGCTACCTCCGGATCGGCATCGGCCAGTCCCCGCCCGTCTTCGCCGAAGGTTTGCGGCAGACCGAACGCTGCCTGCGCGAACTCGTCGCGAGCGGCGTGGCCGTGAAATGACCGAAAACGTTTGTGCATACTGTGGCGTCGCGTTGACCACGCCCGGCGCTAAAGACGCCGGGCTGGCACCAATAACCCGGCTAAAGCCGGCTCAATAAACGCATCGTTCGCATTCCAAAATGACGATAACCATCCGACAGTTTGGTGCTCATGGATGGCTTTCGGCAATGAAATAGAGCCGGCTTTAGCCGGGTTATTGGATCAGCCCGGCGTCTTTAGCGCCGGGCGTGGTCAACGCGACGCCGGCATATCGATCCGCGCTCTTCCCCACACAAAAGCACATTCACAACGCCGGCACAAGCACATGAACGGCCGCCCGAATTCGGGCGGCCGTTCGCTTGTCCATCTTCGGATCGGCGCTTACTTGACCTGCGCCGCCGCCCGCTCCAGCGCCCGCTTCGTGAACACCTCGATCAAGTGGCCGCGGAACTCGGCCGACGCGAAATGGTCGCCGTTGAGATCGAGGCCGTTCGCCGCCGCCGCGGCCGCGGCCGCGATGTTCTGATCCGTCAGCGGCTTGCCGTTCAACCCCTGCTCGGCCGCCGTGGCGCGGGTCGCTTTCGACGTCGCGCCGGTGACGGCGATGCGCGGCGATGCGGCGTTTCCCTGCCCATCGACCGGCACGACCACCGCGACGCCGACGACGGCATAGCCCGACGCCGGATGGCGGAATTTCTCGTACGCCATCCCGACCTTCCCTTGCCCGGCCGGCACGCTGACCTCGGTCAGCACCTCGTCCGCCGCCAGCGCGGTCGTCAGCAGATCGACGAACAGATCGTCGGCGGCGATCGTCCGCTCGCCGTTCGGCCCGACCGCTTTCACCGACGCCCCGAGCGCCAGCATCACCGCCGTGAAATCGGCCGCCGGATCGGCGTGCGCCAGCGCACCGCCAAGCGTGCCCTTGTTTTGCACCTGGGGATCGCCGACGTTGTTCGCCGTCTCCGACACGATCGGCAGCCGAGACGCCAACTCGTTCGAATCGCGCAACTGGGCGTAGGTGGTCATCGCGCCGATGGTCACCCCGCCGTTGGTCGAAATGCTCCGCAGCCCGTCGATCCCGCCGAGATCGACGAGCGCCGCCGGCGACGCCAGCCGCAACTTCATCGCCGGCAGCAGCGAATGGCCGCCCGCCAGAATCTTGGCGTCGGGATTCGCCTGAAGCAGCGAAATCGCTTCCTGCACCGAACCGGGACGATGGTAGTCGAATTGAGTCGGAAACACCGATGCCTCTCCTTCACGCCTCGTTCGTGGTTCGCCAGCCCCGACGCTGGATCGCCGGGGCAAATCGGTCATGGTTCCGTCAGGCCGAAGCCCCTTGCAGCGACCGCCAGACCCGCTCCGGCGTCAGCGGCATGTCGAGATGCCGAATTCCGAGATGGGTCACCGCGTCGACGACCGCGTTGACGACCGCTGGCGTCGCCGCGATCGTGCCCGCTTCGCCCGCGCCTTTCGCCCCCATCGGGTTGACGGGCGTCGGCGTCACGGTGCGGTCGAGTTCGTAGTTCGGCACCATGTCGGCTTTCGGAATGGCGTATTCGTTCATCGTGCCGGTGACGAGTTCGCCGATGTCGTTGTAGACCGCGCCCTCGTAGAGCGCCTGCGCCAGCCCCTGGGCGATCCCGCCATGCAACTGGCCATCGACGATCATCGGATTGATGACATTGCCGACATCGTCGACCGCCAGGTAACGAAGCACATCGACCTCGCCGGTGTTGCGGTCGACTTCGACCACGCAGACATGGGTTCCGAACGGGAAGGTGCAATTCGGCGGATCGTAGAACGTCGTCGCTTCCAGGGTCGGCTCCATCCCTTCCGGCAGGTCGTAGCCGACGTGCGCCGCCAGCGCCAGATCCTGGATCGTCTTGCCTTGCTCGGGCGAACCTTTGACGAAGGCCTTGCCGTTTTCGTAGACGATGTCTTCCGGGGCCGCTTCCAGCATGTGCGCGGCGAGGAGTTTCGCCTTTTCCTTGACCTTTTCCACGCTCTTGTAGATCGCCGTGCCGCCGACCGCGAGCGAACGGCTGCCGTAACTGCCGAAGCCGAACGGCGTGCCGAGCGTGTCGGAGTGCTTGACCTCGATGTCGTCGTACGGCACGCCGAGTTGGTCGGCGGTCAGTTGGGCGAACGTCGTTTCGTGCCCCTGTCCGTGCGGCAGCGAACCGGTCGTCACCACCACCTTGCCGGTCAGATGGACCCGGACGTTGGCGCTTTCCCAGAGGCCCGCGCCCCAGCCTTCGCCCGGCAACCCGATCCACTTCGACGGCGCGATGCCGCAGACCTCGACGTAGGACGACATGCCGACGCCGAGCAACTTGTCGGAACCATTCTGCCGACGCTTGTCCTGCTCGGCCCGCAGGTCCTGGTAGCCGACGAGATCGAGCGCGTGGTTGAGCGCCCGCTCGTAGTCGCCGCTGTCGTACGGCAACATGCCGATGCCGGTGTCGTACGGAAAATCGCCCGGCTGGATGAAATTGCGGCGGCGGATTTCGGCTGGATCGAGTCCCGTCGCTCCGGCGACCAGATCGCAGACGCGCTCGATCAGATACGCCGCTTCCGGCCGGCCGGCGCCGCGGTAGGCGTCGACCATCGCCGTGTTGGTGTAGACGCCAGTGACATCGACGTGAATGTTCGGAATCTTGTAGCAGCCGGCGACCATCCGGCCGTAGAGGGTCGTCGGAATGCCCGGCGCGACGGTCGAAAGATAGCCGCCGAGGTTGGCCCAGGTTTTCACCTTGAGCGCGGTGATCTTTCCGTCCTTGGTCGCGCCGACTTCGACATCGGTGATGTGGTCGCGACCCTGCGCGGTGTGCAGATAGTTTTCCGTCCGATCTTCGAAAAACTTGACCGGCCGGCCCAACTTCTTCGACAGCCACAGCACGAGCGGCATGTCGAAATACATGAAGATCTTCGAGCCGAAGCCGCCGCCGACATTCGGCGCGATCACCCGGATCGTCTGCTCCGGCACCCCAAGAATAAAGGCGCCGAGCAGCAACCGGTGAACATGCGGCGCCTGCGAGGTCGCCCAGAGCGTGTACTCGCCGGTGCCGGGATCGTACCGGCCGATGGAGCCGCGCGGCTCCATCGCGCTCGCGATCAGCCGCTGGTTGACGATGTGCTGGCTCACCCGCACGTCGGCGTCGGCCAATGCCTGATCGACCGTGGCCGCGTCCTTGCCGCACGACCATTCCATGACGACGTTGTTCGGGGCGTTGTCGTGCAGTTGCGGCGCGCCCGGCTCGGTCGCCTTTTTGGCATCGACGACGACCGGCAATTCTTCGTAATCGACTTCGATCGCGTCGAGCGCGTCTTCCGCCTGATAGCGGCTTTCGGCGACGACGACCGCGACCGGGTCGCCGACCTGCATCACCTTTTCCAGCGCCAGCACGCGCGGCGTGTTGACGTTGTTCTGGACCTTGCCGGCTTGCCAGGCGCAGGGCAGCGGGTTGATGTCGTCCTTGACGTCTTCGCCCGTAAACACGCCGAGAACGCCGGGCATCGCCAGCGCGCGGCTGACATCGATGCCGCGGATGCGCGCGTGCGCGTAGGGCGAACGCAATACGGCCGCGTGCGCCATGCCGGGCAACCGGACATCGTCGAGGAAACTGCCGGCGCCGGTGATCAGCCGCGGGTCTTCCCGCCGCTTGATCGCCTTGCCGACGAGCCGTTCGGGGGCATCGACCGTCGCTGTCATTTCGGTCCTCCCGCGCGGGCCGGGGAACGGCGTCGTCCACCCGGGTCAACCTCGTCGTCGCTGGCGACGGCGCTATCGGACCGTCGCCGGGGTCGCATCGGGCCGCTATGAATCGCTCTTGCCGGCCAGTTCGCGCTCCCAATCCGCGGTGTTGGCGGGATCGTGCGTGCCGCCGCCGTTCATCTGGCCGGCGGCGTATTGCACCGCCTTGACGATGTTCTGGTAGCCGGTGCAGCGGCAGAGATTGCCTTCCAGCCCGTGGCGAATCTGCTCTTCGGTCGGATTCGGAATCCGCTTCAGCAATGCGTGCGCCGACATGATCATGCCAGGGGTGCAGTACCCGCATTGGAGGCCATGCATTTCCCAGAAGCCTTGCTGGACCGGATCGTACTCGCCATCCTTGGCCAGGCCCTCGATTGTCGTCACCTCGCCGCCGTTCGCCTGAACCGCCAGCACAGTGCAACTCTTGACCGATTCGCCATTGAGATAGACGACGCAGGCGCCGCACTGGCTGGTGTCGCAGCCGACGTGCGTGCCGGTCAGCCCGAGGTTGTCGCGCAGGAAGTGAACGAGGAGGAGCCGCGGCTCCACTTCGGCCGCGTAATCGGTTCCGTTGACCGTCATCTGCACCGGGACGCGCGCCGGCGCCGCCACCGCTTCCGTCATCGTCATCTGCACCTCTCCGCTCGTTCGTTCGCCACGGCCCCAGCGCCATGGCGCGCCCGCCATCTGCCGCTCGCGCGTCGTCGGGAACGAACCCGCTCGAACGCGCGCTTGCACGCCTGCCTGCCGAGAGTGGCCACGCAGACGGGGCGAGGCGCCGCGGGCTGCTCTCACAATCACCCAACCGGCTCGTGGGCGAGGCAAATCGTATGCGCGGCAGTATATCGCCCGACCTTGGGGTTGTCTGCACGAGCGTTCCCTCACCCCCTGCCCCCTCTCCCGCTGCGGCAGGCGAGGGGGAATCGTCCCCCCTCGCCCATTGCGATGGGCGAGGGGCCGGGGGTGAGGGCCTTACACGCCGTAATACGCCCGCAGCAGGTCGTAACTGAACGACAGACCGGGCGCCACCTCGATGGCGGCTTCGTCGAACGCGATTCGACCTTCGTCTGAAGCGTCGTAGAGCCGGGTCGGAAAGTTGAGGAGCATCGCCGGCGTGGCGCTCGTCGCGATCAGGCCGTGCAACGCGCCGGGCAGGACCGTCACCATCAGCGGCGCGGGCGCATCGTCGCCCGCGCCCAATTCAACAAGCAGCAGCCGGCCGCGGGTCGGCGAATCGGGTCGCCCGTCGGCGATCGGAACGACAATCCGACCGGCGAGACAGACGAACCGGTCGGTCTGAAGCCGATGGACGTGCCAGCGGCCGTCGTCACGCGCCACGCCCGGCTGGGTCACGCTGGCATATGCCTGAGCGAACGGCATCTCCGCTCCGAACACCACCGGCCAGTCGCTCCGCAGCAACTCGGTCAACGTCCCGCGCGGATCGCGATTGATTTGCAGCGGCCGCAACGTCACGCCGGCAATGGGAGCCGCGGCTGCAGCGTCGCGGATGAGCAACTGCTCGATGGCCGCCCGCTCGTCCGCCAGCGCCGCCATTCGTTTCAGCGTCGTCACGCCGTCGCCCCGGCCGCCGCGAACCGCCAAGCGTATTGCCGGTCGTAGTAGTCGCGAAAGCGATCGTCCTGCAGCCGGATCGGCTCCCACCATTCCGGATGGGCGACATACCACTCGATCGTGTCCGCCAGCGTTCGCGCGAAATCGCGCTCCGGCCGCCAGCCGAGTTCGCGTTCGAGCTTCGTCGGATCGAGCGCGTAGCGCCGGTCGTGCCCCGGTCGGTCCGGAACATGCCTGAGGAGCGATGCCGGCTTGCCGAGATGGTCCAGAATGGCCCGCGCCACCGCGATGTTCGGCCGCTCGTGGCCCGCCCCGACGTTGTACGCCTCCCCGGCCCGACCGGCGCGCAGCACGCGATCGATCGCCGCGGCATGGTCGTCGACGTAGAGCCAATCGCGCGCCTGC
>JAICJJ010000488.1 GCA_025928535.1 Thermomicrobiales bacterium | reverse complement strand
GCCTGCAGCAGGTGGTAGTCCTCGTTGTACCAGCCGAACGGCTGCAGATTGGCGTAGCCTTTGGCGTGCGCTTCTTCATAGGTGTCGCGCAGCAGATAGAACTCGAGTTCGGACGCGAACATCGGGCGGAATCCGAGCGTGTTCGCCCGTTCGATCTGGCGACGTAAGATGGAACGGGGCGCAACCGGAATCAACTCGCCGCTCGCCTCATCGACCACATCGCCCAGCACGCACGCGGTCTTTTCGAGCCATGGCAGTTCGCGCAGCGTCTCCCAATCGGGCCGGTTGAGGTAATCGCCATAACCGGATTCCCAGTTCATCGCCGCGTAGCCGGGCGGGGTGTTCATCTCCATGTCGGTGGCGAACAGATAGGTGCAGAGATGGGCGCCATGCTCGAGGCAATGCTCGAGAAAGAAGTCGGCCGTGACCCGTTTGCCGATCAGGCGCCCCTGCATGTCGCAGACCGCCGTCACGACCGTGTCGATGTCGCCTCGTTCGATTCGCTCCCGCAGTTCGGGGAGCGAGAGTTTGCCGCGTGCCGCGCTCATGGCGCTTGTTTCTCCTCGTGTTCGATGGCGGCCGCCGGGCGGTGGGCGCGCATCGCCGTCGGTTGGACGATCCTCTGGTACGATCCCCGGCCGTGACGATCTGAGCGAAGACAGGATACGCGCAGAGGAGCAACGCATGCGATTGCAGGACAAGGTCGCGCTGGTGACGGGCGCGGCGAGCGGCATGGGCCGCGTCGCGATCCGGATGTTCGCAGAGCAGGGAGCGCGCGTCGTCGCGGCGGATGTGGCCGAGGCGGCGTTGCGCGAAGCGGTCGCCGAAGCCGGACCGGGCGCGGACGAGGTCATCCTGCCGGTCGTCGGCAACGTGGCGGACGCCGCCGACGTGCAGCGCATGATCGCCGCGGGCGTCGATCGCTTCGGCAAGGTCAACGTGCTCTACAACAACGCCGGGATCATGCCGGAGGACGACACCTCGATCGAGGAAACGGACGCCGCGACATGGCAGCGCGTCTTCGACGTCAACGTGCGCGGCGTCGCGCTTTGCTGCCAATATGGCATTCCGGCGCTGCGCGCGGCGGGGGGCGGATCGATCGTCAACATCGCGTCGTTCGTCGCGCTGGTCGGCTGCACTGTGCCGCAAGACGCCTACACGGCGAGCAAGGGCGCGGTGCTCTCGCTGACCCGGTCATTGGCGGTCGAATACGGGCGGGACAAGATTCGCGCCAACGCGATTTGCCCCGGCCCGGTGCTGACGCCGCTGCTGGAAACGCTTTTCCCGAACGAACAGGAAAAGATGAAGCGGCTGAACCGCATTCCGCTCGGGCGGTTCGGCCGTGCGGAAGACATCGTCTCGGCCGGCATCTTTCTGGCCTCGGACGAATCGAGCTGGATGACCGGCACGACGTTCGTCGTCGACGGCGGAATCACGGTCAACTATTTCTGAGGTGTTCCCTCACCCCCGCCCCCCTCCCATTGCGATGGGCGAGGGGAGCGCGGAGTTTTCCCCCTCTCTCGCCGCAGCGGGAGAGGGGGTAGGGGGTGAGGGTGCTTATGCCGTCACGGGCTGGACGAATTCGGCGCTGACGAAGCCGCGGCGACCCGTCGCGACATCCCGCACCGGAATCCAGTCGCCTTGCGGCGCGCCGGTCACTTCCAGTTCCTGACCCGCGCCGAGGATCGTCACCACCGCGGCGTCCGTGTTCGGGGCGGCGCGCAGATTGACGTCGGTGGTCGTCACCAGGTGGTCGCCGACCTGGTAGTTGACCGCCGCGGTCGGCGTGGCGGCGGCCGTCTGCGCCTGGGCGGCCGTGCCCGATGCCGGCGTCGGCGTTTCGATCACGGTGACGGTCGGAGTGAGAGCGGCCTGCTCCGCGGTCGGGGTTTCGATGGCGGTCGCCGTCGGGGTCGGCGCCGCCTGTTCCTGGGTTGTCGTCTGGGCGGGCGGGGCGAGCACGCCGCCGATCGCCGCGCCTTCTTCGAGACCCTGGGCGACGAAAACATCGACGACGGTCCGGCTGTTTTCTTCCCGGAACCAGGCGATGCCGGCGTTGCCCGATCCGTTCCGCTCGCGCAGGCCGATGGCCAGTTCCGTGCCCGCGATCTGGCCGCCGAGCCGGCCGCCGATCGCGCCGCAGGCGACGGAGGTCGCCGGGTCGGCGGCGTCGGTGCGGATGTCGACCGAATGATCGGAGCCGACGAGATCGTTCAGCGTCGTGTTGAGGACGGTCGTGCTGGCGCGCGCCGGGATGGCGACGGTCGAGCCGACGGCCGGCGCTTGTCCGTTCGTGCCGCCAAGTGGGCCGATGTCGATCAATTGAAACGCGGCGTCGGCGCCCAAGTTGCCGCACGTGCCGGTATAAATGCGCGCCGCCAGCGGTTGCGTCGGCGAGACTTCGCCGCCGACCGCCGCCGGGGTCTGACCAGGCGTCGTGGTCGCCGCAGCCGGAG
This sequence comes from Thermomicrobiales bacterium, assembly GCA_025928535.1. GTDB lineage: Bacteria > Chloroflexota > Chloroflexia > Thermomicrobiales > UBA6265 > JAICJJ01. The sequence goes on along the minus strand of JAICJJ010000488.1, from coordinate 330 downwards.
CCGTCGTCGTTGGCGCCGCCTCGACGGTCGCGACGCCCGGAACCGGCGTGGTCTCGGCGGCGACGGGCAGTTCGCCGCCGGCGGCCGGCTGGCCACTGTTGACGCTGGTAAGCGGCTGGCAACCGCCATTGACGCAAACGTCGCCCGGCGCGCAATCGGCCCCGCTCGTGCATGGAGCGGCTCCGCCGACCGGCGCGACCGGCGCGCCCCCATCGAAGGCGCGTACGCCGCGCGGCAGCGCGGTCAGCGCCGCCAGGGCGGGAAGCGCCCCGAGCAATTGACGGCGGCTCGTAGCCGGCGCGGTCAGGGAAAGCCGTCTGGTCAAACCAT
>JAICJJ010000126.1 GCA_025928535.1 Thermomicrobiales bacterium | reverse complement strand
CTTCGTCCGGATCGATGTCGATCTGGATGACGGTCCGGCCGGGGCCGAGCCCCCACTTCGCCGTCGCCGGATCGACGAAGCGCGTGCCGACCGCGAGGACGACATCGGCGTCCTTGAGCAATTCCATGCCGGCGATGATGTTGAGCGCCAGCGAATCGCGATCCGAAAGCGCGCCCTTGCCGTTTTGCGTCATCACGACCGGGGCCTGCAACGTTTCGGCCAACTGCCGGAGCGCCTCGCCGGCGCCTGACCGCAGCACGCCGCCGCCCGCCCAGATGAGCGGCTTCCGCGACTCCGTCAGCAGCCGCGCCGCGGCGGCCAGCGCATCGGTGTCGCCCGCTCGGCGTTCCGGCGCCGGCGCGGCCGGCAGCAATGCGATGTCGTCCACCGCGAAGAGGGTGTCGGGCGGCACTTCGATTTCGACCGGCCGCGGCCGGCCGGAGCGGATTTCGCTGAACGCCGTGCGGACGAGCGCCGGGATGGCGGTCGGGGCCGTCGCCCGAGCCGCGTGCTTGGTCACCGATCGAATCATCGTCAGTTGATTCGGGATTTCGTGGAGCAACCCGCGCCCGAATTCGATCATGTCGGACTGGATCTGGCCGGTGATGCACAACACCGGCGAATTGCAGGCGTAGGCGGTCGAAAGGGCCGCGCCGGCGTTGAGCAAGCCGGGGCCGGGCACGACGAGGCACGTTCCGACCTTGCCGGTCGCGCGGGCGTAGCCATCGGCCATGTAGGCCGCGCCTTGTTCGTGGCGGGTGTGCACCACGCGAACGCGATCCCGCGCCTCGTAAAGGGCGTCGAACGCGCCGTCGAGTTGCACGCCGGGCAGACCGAAGATCGTCTCGACCCCGTTCGTCAGCAACGACGCGACCAGCGCCTGACCGCCCGTGAGCGTCTGCGGCTCGCTCGTCGCCGCTCGCTGCTGCGGCCGCTCTTCCAGTTGCACCACCGTCGAAGCCCCTTCCGTTCTGCGGCGCCTCCGCCGCGCATCGAAGCCAACACCGGCGTATTCTAGCCCCGCCGCGCGCCGGCCGCCGTTCCCGGCGCCCCGTGACCTCGCGTCGGCCCCGATTGACACGGCTCTGGGCATGTTGCCGACAATTTGTCGATTGCGATCACGGGACGATGGTATCTTTTCGGAAGTGACGTGGTACACTCTGCCCGCTCACGTCGTGATCGTCGTCCCGACCGCGGACCGCTCGGGGGAGCGGGCACGTCAGCGGGCGGAGGACATCGTTCGGTTTAGAGGGACAGGATATGGACGCATTGGTCCTGCTCGCCCGGCTGGCGCTGGCCGGAGTTTTCATCGTATCGAGCATCGGCAAATTGCTCGATCTGGAGGGGTCCGAGCGCGCGACGCGCAACTTCGGCGTGCCCGAGCCGTTCGCCAAATCGGCCGGCATCGCGCTGCCGCTCTTCGAGTTGCTCGTCGCCATCTTGCTGCTGCCGGTCGCCACCGCGACGTTCGGCGGCGTGCTGGCGTTGCTGCTGCTGATCGCCTTCGTGGTCGGCGTCGGCTACAACATGTCGCGCGGCAACCAGTTCGATTGCCATTGCTTCGGCCAGATCCACTCCGAGCCGATCGGCTGGAAGACCCTTGCCCGCAATGGCATCCTCGCCGCGGTGGCGCTGCTGGTCACGGTCGGCGGGCTGTCGGGCCATCCCGGACCGAGCCTCGTCGCCTGGACGCAGGAGATGTCGGGCCTCGGCTGGGTCGTGCTGGCGGTGATGCTGGTCAACCTGGCGGCGCTGGCCGGCGTGATCTGGCTCGTCGTCCACCTGCTCGGCCAGAATGGCCGGCTCCTCGTTCGCCTCGACCGCATCGAAGAAGCGCTGGCGGACGCCGATATCGAAATCCCCGATGACGACGAAGATGAAGACGAGGACGACGAGGACGAAGAGGACGAAGGACTGCCGTTCGGCACGCCGGCGCCCGCCTTCAGCCTGACCGGCGTCCACGGCGAGACGATGACGCTCGATGCGTTGCGCGCTCAGAACAAGCCGGTGATGCTCGTCTTTTCCGATCCGAATTGCGGACCGTGCAACAGTCTGATGCCCGACATCGGCAAGTGGCAACGCGAAAGCGCGGCCAGGTTGACCGTCGCGGTCGTCAGCCGCGGCGATCGGACGGCGAACAAGCAGAAAGCCGAAGAACACGGCCTGACCAACGTCTTGCTGCAAAACGACAGCGAGGTTTCCGACCTCTACCAGACGTATGGCACCCCGACCGCGATTCTCGTCCGCCCGGACGGCACGATCGGGAGCGGCGCCGCGCTCGGCGCGGATCAGATTCGCACCCTCTACAAGCAGACGATCGACAACAAGGTGCCCGTGCCGGCGCCGGCCGCGCCGAAGCCGGCGCCCGCCCCGGCGGCGCGCCCCGCTCCGGGCGCGGCCAACATCGGCAAACCGGCGCCCGAAGTTTCGCTGTCCGATCTCGAAGGGAAGACGGTGGCGCTGGCCGATTTCAAAGGCCACCCGACGGCCGTCCTCTTCTGGAATCCCGGCTGCGGCTTTTGCCAGCGGATGGTCGACGATCTGAAAGCCTGGGAGGCCAATCCGCCGGCCGGAGCGCCGAAACTTCTCGTCGTGTCGACCGGGGACGCCGAGCGGAACAAGGCGCAAGGTCTCGCCTCTCCGGTGGTGCTCGACGAAGGCTTCACCGTCGGACGGGCGTTCGGCGCGAGCGGCACACCGTCGGCGGTGCTGGTCGGCGCCGACGGCAATATCGCCTCGGCGGTCGGCGTCGGCGCGCCGGCGGTGCTCGGCATCCTCCGCAACGATGCGCCGGCTCCGGTCGCGGCCAATGGCGCCGACGACGATGACGACGACGAGGCGGACGTGCCGGCGATCGGCACGAAAGCGCCGGCCGTCAAACTGCCGGACCTCGACGGCAAGACGATCGACCTGAGCGCGCACAACGGCACGCGCACCTTGCTCCTCTTCTGGAACCCCGGCTGCGGCTTCTGCCAGCGTCTGCTGCCCGAACTGAAGGAATGGGAAGCGAGCCCGCCGAAGGGCGCGCCGAAACTGGTCCTGGTCTCCACCGGCACGGCCGACGCAAATCGCCAGCAAGGCTTGCGCTCGCCGATCCTGCTCGATCAGAACTTCAGCACCGGCAGCGCGTTCGGCGCGGACGGCACGCCCTCGGCGATCATGGTCGACGCGAAAGGCAACGTCGCCTCGGGCCTCGCCGTCGGCGGCCCGGAAGTGATGAAGTTGGCGCGCTCGACCCGCGACCCGAAGCCGGCCTAGTCGTCTCAGAAGAAATCGGCTTCGAAACCGGGGCGCCGCGATGAGCGGCGCCCCGGCCGCGTTTTCGTCAGCGTGTCAACTCAATTCCGCGAACGTATCTCGATCGCCGCGACGTTGCTTTCCGGCGGCGGGGCAAAGCATGGCTCGACATGCCAGATGGCTTCCACGCCGCCGAGCAACGACATCTCGGCGATGAACTCCGCCAGGCGGTCGCACGGCACGTAGTAACTGTTTTCGTGCGGTTCGAGCGCGGCCGATTCGAGCCGGGTGACGACGCGGTAATAGGGCGGACGCAGCGCCCTGGCTTCGGCAAGCGGCTCGCCATGCCGATAGTGGTAGCGACTGCCCCGGATCGCCGCCTTCCAGTCGACCGGAGCCCAGCCGCTGCCGTCCGGATTGTCCGGAATCCAGCGGTCCGCCGAGTTTTCCGCTGCGCCCGCGCGTCCGCCCCCCAATTCGGTCATCCCCGCCCTCCCATCCGGTCGACCGTCTCGAGCCGGTCGATCTCGTCCGGGACGAATTGCTGTATTCGGCCGATCGCCTGCTCCAGCGCGAAATCGCGCCGCTTGCCGTCCGTTTCGCGAATGTGCAGCTCGATGTCCGGATGCAGTTGCACCCGCCGCCAGCGATCTTGCGGCGGCGCGGTTTCGACTTCGAGCATCGCCGCGATGTCCTGATCGCGCAAATTGCCCAGCCGGGCGCGAATGTCTTCCAGCGGCAGGTGGCCCGCTTTCAGCAACCCGATCGCCCGCAGCCGGAGCAGATGCCCGAGATCGTAGGTCGCGCTCGGGCCGCGCCCGTGCGCCGGCGGCAACAACCCCTTGCCGATGTAGAAGCGAATCGTGCGCGCTGGCACGCCGGTTTCCCGCTCGAGATCGGCGATGGTGTAGCGATACGGGTCCGGCACGACCGCCGGCCGGGCGGCGCTGCCGCGGGGCGGCGGATTGCCGCGCGGCAGGGCGGCGGTCGACGCATTCCGCGCCGTCGGCGCCGGTTCGTCACGCCTCGAATCGGCGCGGGCCGTCTGACCGCTGTCTCTCGTTGTCCTCGCCATTGGTCGTCGCTCCGCCAGCGGCCCCGGCCAACCTCCGGTTTCCGCGCATGGGCCGCTTCCATGCCGCGGAGGGTACCGTTCCCGGCGCGTCCTGTCACCGGCCGCCCCGGCCCCCGGCATTGGATGTGCGATGCTGGGTTCGACCGGGCAAGCGCGATCGTGATTCGGCACGGACGCGGGAGGCATCGCATGGCGAACGAACGGCGGGCGAACGACGCGGCCATCGCGCACGGCTTGCGGCTCATTTCGACGACGCTCGAAGAAGCGGGCATCTTCGTCGCTGCCGAGCGGGATGGCGACCGCATTGTGCTCTCGGGCGAAGTCGACAGTCAGGAAAACCGGCAAGCGGCGCTCGATGTCGCTGGCGCCGTCGCCGCCCGGCTCGGGTTGACCCTGGACGACGCAATCGACGTCATGGATTACACACCGGATGATGCCTTCGGCGACGACGCGACGGCGCCTGCCGTCGGCCCCGGCCCCCTCGTCGAAACCGTCGAAGGACCCGATTCCCTCGTCGATCCCGATTTCGCCGACGATCAGGGAACGACCGACTCCGAAGTGTCCGCCGCCGAAGCGGTTCCGTTTTTCCCACCGACCGACCCGGTCGTGCGCTCGGTCGAGCCGCCGGACGAACTCGAGGTGGTCGGCGGCTTCGCCCCGACGTCGATGGACGAGCAAAACGAAGAGATTCCGCGCGTCCGCATCCCGGATGACGAAATCGCGCAACACGTGCTCGTGGAATTGCGGGAAGACGCGACCACGACCGACATGGCGGTTCGGGTCACGGTCGTCAACGGCGTCGTCACCTTGCGCGGCGACGCGCCGACCCTGGATGATGCGGAAAACGCCGAGGCGGTCGCCAGCCGGGTGCCGGGGGTCGCCGAGGTGCGGGAAGAAATGTCGATCGCCGGATTGCGGCGCGAGCGCTGACGCGCGGCGTCCTCCGGCGCGCGAAGTCGTTCCGGGGGAATGCGTGGGACCGCAATCGACGCTCTGGTTCACGGTCGCGGCCATCGCCGCGGGATTCGGACTCTATCTCCTGTTCCAGCGATTCGTCCGGCGAACGCCGGAGACCATTCGCACTGCTGGCGGCTCGATCCTCTTCGCCATCTTCATGCTGATCTTCGCCGCCGGCGCCGCCATCGCCGGCTACGCCGCCGTTCGGGTGGGGCGCTGATGGCCGACCATCGCGAGACGGTCTATCCCGTCGTCGGAGTCGTCCATCTGCCGCCCCTGCCCGGCTCCGCCCGCGGCGGCTCGGCGCGGCGGTTCGATGCGACGCTCGATTCGGCGCGACGCGACGCCGCCGCTTGGGCGGAAGGCGGCGCGGCCGCGCTGATGGTCGAAAATTTCGGCGATGTCCCGTTCGTCCGCGACGCCGTCCCGCCGCATGTCGTCGCGGCCATGACGGTCGTCGTCGACGCGCTGCGCCGGGAGACCGGGCTGCCGATCGGCGTCAACGTGTTGCGCAACGACGTGTTGGCCGCAATCGGCATCGCCGCGCTGGCCGGCGGATCGTTCGTCCGCGCCAACGTCTATGTCGGTGCGGCGCTGACCGACCAGGGTGTCATCGAAGGGCGCGCTCACGAGGCGCAGGCGTTGATCCGCGGTCTCGACGCGCCGGTCGCGGTCTGGGCCGATGTCGACGTCAAGCACGCCGCGCCGCTGGCGGCCCGGCCGCTGGCCGATCTGGCCGAAGACGCGATCGTACGGGGCCTCGCCGGCGCGTTGATCGTGACCGGGCGCGCTACCGGCCAACCGGCCGACATCGCCGATTTGCGGGAAGTGCGCCAAGCCGTTCCACGGACACCGTTGTATGTCGGCAGCGGGGCGACGGTCGCGCGGATGCCGGAATTGCTGGCGGTGGCGGACGGGGTCATCGTCGGCACGGCGGCCAAATTCGACGGCGATGTCGCCAATCCGGTCGATCCCGCCCGTGTCCGCGCGCTGGTCGAAGCCGCCCGCGCCACCCGCCAAGCCCGATCGAATCAACGCCCCTGAAATTCGGGCGGGCGCCGCTCGGCGAAGGCGCGCAAGCCTTCGGCGTAGTCGGCGGTGGCGTCCAACGCCGCCCGCAGCGCGTTGACCTCGGGCCGGGCGTGGGCCGGCGGTCGTCCGGCGCTCGCCGCCAGCGCCTGCTTGACCGCCCGGACGGCCAGCGGCGCGTTGTCCGCGATCTCCCGCGCCAGCGCAATCGCCGCCTCGACGACCAGTTCCGGCGCTTCCAGCCGATCGACCAGTCCGATTCGCAATGCCTCGGCCGCGTCGATCTGCCGCCCGGTGAAGAGGAGATCGCGCGCGGCGCCGAGCCCGACCAGCGACGGCAACCGGATCGCGCCGCCGGCTCCGGGAAAGATGCCGACTCGCACCTCGGGAAAGCCGAAAATCGCGTCAGTCGCCGCGACGCGCAGATCGCAGGCGATGGCCAACTCGGCGCCGCCGGCGAGCGCATAGCCGCGGAGTGCGGCGACCGTCGGCATCGGCAACGCGGCGATCGCTTCCGCCGCCGCTTCGATCGCCACGGTGTGCGCCGTTTTTCCCTCGGCGGTCAACGACCCGCGTTCGCGCAGATCGGCGCCGGCGCAAAACGCGCGCTCGCCGGCCCCGGTGACGACCACCGCCCGCAACGACGCCTCGCCGCTGAGCAGTGCGCACGCCCTCGCCAGTTCCGCCGCCATCCGGCGGTCGATTGCATTGCGGGCCGCTGGCCGATCGAGCGTCAGGAGCGCCAGCCGGCCGTCGTCGATTAACTCGACCCGGATCGTCGCGAACGCTGGGGGCGCTGGTTCGCTCACGCCGACCGAGCGCGCCCCACCGCCGTCTGCAGCGCCCGCCGGACCAGCCCGCGCGTCACCTGCAGACGGTAGTCGGCCGAAGCATGGATGTCGTCGAGCGGCATCAGGCCCTCGGTCGCCTGCGACGCCGCGGCGGCAATGGCGGCGTCGCCCAGATCGGAGTCGCGCAGCGCCGCTTCCACCGCCGCCGCACGGCGCACCACCGAGGCGGCGCCGGTGATCGCGATGCTGGCGTCGGCGCAGCGCCCCGCGTCATCGAGCGCGACGACCGCGGCCACGCCGACGATGGCGTAGCCAGAGGCCTGATTCGCCAACTTCTGGTAACTCGCGCCCGCCCGCG
>JAICJJ010000314.1 GCA_025928535.1 Thermomicrobiales bacterium | reverse complement strand
TCCCGGCACATGAACGACGCGGCTGACGGCGTGGCCCGGCAGCGTCGATTGGTCGTCGATTTCGATCCAGAGCTTGGCAAGGCGCCCGGTGTTGCGCGCTTCGAACGCCTCGCCGATCGTCTGCCCGACTTGCGCCCGTTCGGCGGCCGGCGCTCGCCAGAGGCTGACCCCGCGCAGGCTGAACCGGCTCCAGAGCCAGGTGAAGAGGAGGATCGCCAGCGCCGCCAGCGCGACGTGATCGAGCACCGGCCAGCCGGTCGTGCGGCCGAGGATGAACGCCGCGATCAGAAGGAGGAAGAGTTTGAAGGCGTTCATGGCGCGGCGGCGGTCGCGGGCGGCGAAGCCGTCACGCGCCGGCCGCCCGTCCTCCCCAGCCGCGACCCGGCGCGGCCGGCTGCGCCCCCGGCACCGGCACGCGGGCCAGCAGATCGGCGATGACGATCCGGCTGTCGACATTCTTGATGCGCGCGGCCGGGTTGACGATCACCCGGTGGGCGAGCGTCGGCTCGGCCAGCGCCTTGACGTCGTCCGGAATGACGTAATCGCGGCCGCTGATCGCCGCCCACGCCCGCGCGGCGTTGTACAACGCCAGCGAACCGCGCGGGCTGGCGCCGAGGTAGACGTCATCATGGCGCCGGGTCGCTTCGACCAGCGCCACGATATATTCCTTGACCGGCGGCGCGACATGCACCTCCCGGATCGCCGTTTGCGCCCGCTGCAGATCGTGCAGCGTGATGACCTGCTGCAACGAATCGAGCGGATGGGCGCGGTGCTGCCGGTCGAGCATTTCAATTTCGCCGCTGCGGCCGGGATAGCCGAGCGACAGCCGGATCAGGAAACGGTCGAGTTGCGCTTCCGGCAGCGGAAAGGTTCCTTCGTATTCGATCGGGTTTTGCGTCGCCAGCGTCACGAACGGCTCCGGCAGCGGATGGGAGACGCCGTCGACCGTGACTTGCCCTTCTTCCATCGCTTCGAGCAGGGCCGATTGCGTTTTCGGCGTCGCCCGGTTGATTTCGTCGGCCAGCACGAGTTGGGCGAAAATCGGCCCCTGCCGGAATTCGAAACGGGTGGTCTGCTGGTTGAAGACGTTGACGCCGGTCACGTCGCTCGGCAGCAGATCGGGCGTGAATTGAATCCGCTTGAACGCGCCGCCGATCGAGCGGGCGATCGCTTTCGCCAGCACCGTCTTGCCGACGCCCGGCACGTCTTCGATCAGGACATGGCCGCGACAGAGCAGCGCCACCAGCACCAGCAGCACTTCGTGCCGCTTGCCGACGACGACCCGCTCGACGTTGTCGCTGACAGCCCGGGCGACGGCCTGCACGGCCAGCGGTTCCATCCGGACCGGGATCTCCTTCTCGCTGCGAACACGGCCATTTTCGATCATCTCAGCAGAGAGTATAGCCACAGGGCGCGCCCGCCCGCCGCCGCCGCGTCCACCCACCGTCATGCCGAGCGTGTCGAGGCATCTCGTTTTCCAGCGTCATGAACGACGAGATCCTTCGACTTCGCTCAGGATGACGAGGGAGCGGCGGCGCTATCCACCCCGGCCAGGACGTACACTCAGAACATCGGATCGACTTGGCGAGGAGGCGACGATGGCGGGCGCGGATACGGGCGGCACGGGAGGCGGGGAGCGGCCGACGCTGCTTCTGATCGATGGCTACGGTCTGATCTTCCGGGCCTACCACGCGATGCCGGCCGGGCTGGCGACCTCGAAAGGGGAGCAAACCAACGCCGTCTTCGGCTTCGCCCAAATGCTGCTCGACGTCTTGCGCCGCGAAGAACCCGACTACGCCGTCATCGCGCTCGAAGGCGGCCCGATCTTTCGCGAGGAAGTCTACGCCGACTACAAGGCGCACCGTGGTCCAATGCCGGACGATCTGCGGCCCCAGATCGCCCGCGTGCAGGCGCTGATCGACGCACTCAACATCCCGGTCGAGCGGCTCGACGGCTACGAAGCGGACGACGTGATCGGCAGTCTTTCCCGGAAATACGGCGCGGAAGGGCCGTACCGGGTGGTGATCGTGACCGGCGACAGCGATCTGCTGCAATTGGTCGACGACAACGTCACCGTCGTCTTGCCGGGCGGCCAGCGGTTCGAAGATATCCGCACGTTCGACCGCGCGGCGGTCGAAGCGCGCTACGGCTTCGCGCCGGAACGGGTCGCCGACTACAAGGCGCTCGTCGGCGACACGTCGGACAACATTCCGGGCGTGCCCGGCATCGGCGACAAGACGGCCAAGACGTTGATCGGCCGCTTCGGCGGCATCGAAGACATCATCGCCCACGCCGACGAGATCGAACCGGCGCGGGCGCGCAACGCGATCGGCGCCAACACGGACGCCGCCCGGCTCAGCCTGCATCTGGCGACGATCGTGCGCGATTTGCCGGTCGAACTCGATCTGGAGCGGAGCGCAGTCGGCAATTACCAGCGGGATGAGGTGATCGCGCTCATTCGCGACCTCGAATTCGGCCCGCGCATTCTGAGCAAATTGCCGGAAGCGCGGCCGGCAAAAACGTCCGCGCCGAAAGCGGAACGCCCTCCCTCCCGCCGGACGATCGTCCGCACCGCCGACGATCTGGCCGCCCTCGCGGCGCGGGTGCGTGAGGTCGGCGCCTACGCGGTCGATACGGAAACCGATGCGCTCGATTCGCTGACGGCCAATCTCGTCGGCATCGCGATCGGCGTCGCGCCGGACGAAGGCGCCTACATCCCGGTCGGCCACGAGCAAGGAAACGCCGAAGTCTCGCCAGACGACGTGCGGGCGGCGCTGCTGCCGCTGCTGACCGATCCCGCGTTGCGCGGCTACGCCCATCACGCCAAATACGATCTCGAAGTGCTGCAACAGCACGGCTACGACTTCACCAATCTCGCGTTCGAAACGATGCTCGCCGCCTTTCTGCTCGGCTTGCCGAGCATCGGCCTGAAGGAACTCGCCTTCAACCGGCTCGGCCGCGAGATGACCGAGATTCTGGAGTTGATCGGCCCGCGCGGGCGCGACCAGTTGACGATGAATCAGGTCAACGCGGACATGGCCGGCGACTACGCGGCGGCCGACGTCGAAGCGACCTTCGAACTGGCCGAATTGCTGCGGCCGGAAATCGAGCGGGAGGGCATGGCCCGGCTGCTCTACGAGATCGAGCAGCCGCTCGTCCCGGTGCTGGCGGCGATGGAAGAAGTCGGCATCGCCATCGACGTTCCCTTCCTGAAAGAACTGGCCGCCGAGTTGACGACCCGCAGCCGCGATCTGGAGCGGGAGATTTACGCGCTCGCCGGCCGCGAATTCAAGATCAATTCGCCGCAGCAACTTTCCGCGCTGCTGTTCGACGAATTGAAGTTGCCGTCCGGGCGCAAGACGAAAACGGGCTATTCGGTCGATGCCGACGTGCTGGAAGCGATCCGCGACCGCCACCCGATCGTCGAATTGATCCTCGAGCATCGGGCGCTGGCGAAATTTCTTTCGACCTACGTCGAAGCCTTGCCGAAACAGGTCAGCCCACGCGACGGACGCGTCCATACCTCGTACAGCCAGACGGTGGCGGCGACGGGGCGTCTCTCGTCGTCCAATCCGAATCTGCAAAACATCCCTATCCGGACGGCCGAAGGGCGGCGCATCCGCCGCGCGTTCATCGCCGACCACCGCCCGGAGCATCGGATTTTCGACGACGCCGTGCTCCTCTCGGCCGATTATTCGCAGATCGAATTGCGGCTGCTGGCGCATCTGAGCGGCGAGCCGTTTCTGGTCGAAGCGTTCCAGCACGGCGACGACATCCACCGCGCGACGGCGTCGATCGTCTACGCCGTGCCGCACGACGAGGTCACGGCCGACATGCGGCGCGTCGCCAAGACGGTCAATTTCGGCGTCCTCTACGGGATGCAGGCGTTCGGATTGTCGCGCGACTCGGGGCTCTCCCGCGACGAAGCGCGGCAATTCATCGACGACTACTGGGCGCGGCTGCCGAAGGTGCGCGAATTCTTCGACGAAACGCTCCGCTTCGGCGCGACCCACGGCTACGTCGTCAACGAATACGGACGCCGCCGCTACCTGCCCGATCTGACCTCGCCGAACGGGCAATTGCGGATGGCGGCGGAACGGCAGGCGACCAACGCGCCGCTGCAAGGGCAAGCGGCCGACATCATGAAACTGGCGATGATCCGCCTCGCCGCCGAGTTGCGCCGCACGGGATTGCGCGCCCGCATCCTGCTCCAGGTCCACGACGAACTGGTGCTGGAAGTCGACCGCCCGGACCTCGACGCCGTCGCCCGCCTCGTCCGCGACACGATGCAAGACGTCGTCGAATTGCGCGTGCCGCTGATGGTCGACGTCCGCGCCGGCCAGAACTGGGCGGAAATGGAGGACGTGACCATCGAGGGGGTAGAGGGTAGGGGGTAGGCAGAAGGCGAGAGGCAAGGTCCGTTGCCGCCTCCGG
>JAICJJ010000588.1 GCA_025928535.1 Thermomicrobiales bacterium | reverse complement strand
GGGGAATCGTGGGTGATGCACACGATTCACCAGAAGGGCTTCGACAGTTTCACCACGACCGACTACGGCGAAGGCCACCAGTTTCTGGCGGCCGCGCTCGAAGCGGGGGGCTTCGCGGTCGAACACCTGCCGAACCATCTCGCGTCCAGCCAGTTTCCGTCCACGCCGGAGGCCCTGGCGCGCTACGACGTGGTGATCCTGAGCGACATCGGCGCCAACACCTTGCTCCTCTCGCCCGACGTCTTCGCCCGCTCCATCCCCTCGCCGAACCGGCTGCATTTGCTGCGTGATTACGTCGCGGCCGGCGGAGGGCTGGTGATGGTCGGCGGCTATCTGACCTTTTCCGGCATCGACGGCAAAGGACGCTACGCCGGCACGGCGGTCGAAGACGCGCTGCCGGTCCATATCCAGCCGGTCGACGATCGGGTGGAGCGGCCGGAAGGCGTCATGCCGCGGCTGGTCGACGAAGCGCATCGCATCGTCGCCGGCTTGCCGGAAACGTGGCCGGCGCTCCTCGGCTACAACCGACTCGGCGCCAAGGCGGAAGCGACCGTCGTCGCCGCGGTCGATGACGATCCGCTGCTGGCGGTCTGGGATTACGGGCAAGGGCGCGGGGTTGCCTTCGCCTCCGATTGCGGCCCCCATTGGGCGCCGCCCGCCTTTTGCGCATGGACCGGCTACCCGATCCTCTGGCAGGGCATCGCGGCCTGGGCGGCCGGGCAGGGGCGGGCGTGAGCGGCGCCAATCAGTGGCCGGAGCCGCCCGGCTGCACGCTCGGCGATCTGGAGCGGATGCTGACCGCGACCCCGGCGATCGTCTGGGCGGAATTGCAGGGGATGCCGGATGCGCTCCGGCGCTGGCGCCCGGCGCCCGGCGAATGGTGCGCGCTCGAAGTCGTCGGCCATCTGATCGAAGCCGATCTGCGTGCGTTCACCAATCGCATCGTCCTGCTCCGGTCCGAGCCGGGCGCGATCTTCGACCGCTGGGATCCCGACGCCGTCGAATCGGCGCGGCATGATGACGCCAGGACGGCCGAGGCGCTGCTGGATGAATTCGCTCGCGTCCGGGCGGTCGGCGTCGGCGTCGTGCGCGAATTGACGACGGCCGATCTGCGCCTGGCGGGAACGCATCCCGACGTCGGCGAATTGACCATCGCCAATTTGCTGGCGGAATGGGTCGCCCACGACCGGGCGCATCTCGAACAGATCGGCCGCATCGTGCGGGCGGGCATGCTCCCCGGCCTCGGCGCCGCGAGCGCGTTCGGACATGTGCAGGAGGTCATCGCCTGGCGTGATGAGCGATTTCGCACTTCTGGATAAACAACCGTGCGAATGGCATCATGGACGCGAAGGCGTCGATCCAGACGCCGCCGTCGCGGCTCTTTCCGGCCGCCACGTCCGGGAGATCGACCATGGTTGCGACTGACTCGCGGCTCGAAACCGCCGGCTACGCCCACCCCGAAGTGCTGGTCACGACCGAATGGGTGGCCGAGCATCTGAACGATCCGAAGGTGCGCATCGTCGAATCGGACGAAGACGTTTTGCTCTACGAACTCGGGCACATCCCCGGCGCGGTGATGCTCGACTGGCATACCGACCTGCAAAATCCGGTCGAGCGCGATTTCATCGACAAGGCCGGCTTCGAATCGTTGATGCGGCGCGCCGGCATCGCCAACGACACGACGGTGGTCTTTTACGGCGACCGCAACAACTGGTACGCCACCTACGCTTTCTGGCTCTTCAAATATTTCGGCCATGACGATTGCCGTGTGATGAACGGCGGCCGCGCCTTGTGGGAAGCCGAAGGGCGGCCGATGACGAAAGAGCGGCCGAAGATCGTCCCCGTCGCGTACGCCGCCAAGGAACCGAATCCGGCCGTCCGCGCCTTCCGCGACGATGTTCTGAAGATGGTCCAGGGCGGCGCGCCGGCGCTGATCGACGTCCGCTCGCCGCAGGAATACACTGGCGAGGTGCTCCATATGGCGGGCTATCCGCAAGAAG
>JAICJJ010000566.1 GCA_025928535.1 Thermomicrobiales bacterium | reverse complement strand
GTGGAGCAGGCGGCGGACGCGCAATTCGGGCGACGTGTTGCGGCCATGCACCCGGCGCATGGTTTCGCTGCGATCCACCCGTTCACCCTTGCCCGCCGAAATCGTCCGACCTTGCGATAGAGTAGCGGCCGGCGATCGAATCGACATCCCGCGCCGGCCGCGGCCCGGCGCCCGAGCGAAGGGGAAGGAAGGCGATGGACGAAATGCCCCGCAGCGCGACCAACCGGCTGCTTGGCTATCCGGACGATGCGCGATTGCTGCTGGTCAACGCCGACGATTTCGGGATGTATCCGGCGATCAATGGGGCGGTCATCCCGGCGTTTCGCGACGGCATCGTCCAATCGACGAGCCTGATGGTTCCATGTCCCGGCGCGGCCGAGGCGATGGAATTGCTCCGGGAAAACCCGGACCTTCCCTTCGCCGTTCACCTCTCCTTCATCCGCGACATTCCAACCTATCCCTGGGGGCCGTTGGCGCCGAAGACCGCGATTGCGTCGATGCTGGACGAAACCGGCAATTTCTATCCCGAAGACCGCATCGCCGAATTTCTGGAGCGGGCGGACGTGGCCGAGGTCGAGGTCGAGGCGCGGGCGCAACTCGAACCGGTGCTGGCCGCCGGCCTGCAGCCGACCCATCTCGATTGGCATTGCCTCCACAGCGGTGGCCGGGCCGACATCTTCGCGATGACGATGCGGCTGGCGCGCGAACACGGGTTGGCGCTGCGCGTCGGGTCGCAGCCGCACATCGACGAGATGCGGCGCCGCGGTCTGCCGGCCGACGAATACGATCTGCTCGACAGTTTTCGCCTGCCGCTCGACGACAAGCCGGCCCAGTACGCGGCGCTGCTGCGCGCCCTGCCGGTCGGCCTGACCGAATGGGCGGTTCATCCGAGCCTGGGCGACGCCGCCTCACAGGCGCTCGATCCAGACGGCTGGCGGGTGCGCCGGACCGATTTCGAGTTTGTGAGCTCGCCGGAAGCGCGGCAGATCATCGACGAGGAAGGGATCACGCTGATCGACTACCGGCCGTTGCAAGCGGTCTGGCGCGAGCGGCCGGCGTCGGCGTAGGGCCGGCGCCGTCCGGCGAGCGGACCAACGATTGCGCGATGGGCGTCAGCAAATGGTCGCCGAGCCAGCGGACGACCGGAACCGCCACGCCGTCGCCCATCGCGTGATACGCCTCGTTGTAGCCGGAAGGCAGATTGAATTCGTCGGCGAGGCCCATCAATCGGGCGGCTTCGCGCGGCGAGAGAAGCCGCGTCCGAATCGCGCCATCGTCGATGATGACGACCGTTTGTCGGCTGGAGCCGCCGGTCGCGGTGCGGAGGCAGCCGGCGCGGCCATCGAAGCGGACCTCGGCGCGCTGCCGGCCCTGCCGGGTGCGCTTGTAGAGAAAGCCGATCCGCCGCCCGGCGCCGTTGCGCGCCGCTTCGATTTTGGCCAGGTTGATCGGCGACATCAGCGACAGCAGCCGGTCCGTTTCCGCCGGCGGATGCCAGACGACGCCGGTCGGGTCGGCTTCGATGACCGATTCGATGCCGATCGCCGGCTGCGCGGGCGCGGGCAGCCGCCACCAGACCCATCTTGCCTGGAGCGCATCGGGCAGGCCGTTCCAGGCGCTCCGGAGCGCCCGCGTCGTCCAGACTCTTTCGGTTGGGTTCGCCTCTTCCCAAGCCGATGGGTCGATCCGGTCATCGAGGGCGACCACGAAGACGCGCGGACGTGATTGGGGCAGGAAGCGGGCCGCGTCGACGACGAGCGCGCCGAAGCGCAGATCGAGCGCGGCCAGCGCTTCACAGAGGACCGGAAAATCGGGGCCGCTCAGCAGGCCGACCACGTTTTCCAGCACGATCAGCGGCGGACGCCGATCATCGGCATGGAGGTCCCGCATGATGCGGTGAAATTCCCAGAACGCGCCGCTGCGCCGCCCCGGCGCCATGCCGCGCCGCCAGCCCGCCAGCGACAAATCCTGGCAGGGGAACGACGCCCAAGCCATCTGGACCGGCGCGGGGAGGTCGCTCGCGTCGATGTCGGCGATGTCCGCGAGGCGAAACCGCGATGGAACGTGGTTGGCGCGGTAGGTCTCGGCTTTCTTGTGGTCGAGGTCGTTGGCCCAGACGCATGCCCAATCGGGCGTCAGGCCAAGTTCGGCCATCCCCACGCCCGCGAAGAAGTCCCAAAACCGGAAGCGCGCCATCGGCTCCGTCCTCGATCGACGTCGCGCGGGGCTGCGCGGAGGGTAGCAGATCGTTCCGG
>JAICJJ010000237.1 GCA_025928535.1 Thermomicrobiales bacterium | reverse complement strand
ATGGGCGCCGACATTCGGGTGGAGCGGTACGCGCCGAGCGACCCGGAGGGTGGTCCGATCAGCGGCGCGATCCGGCTCGGCAACCATGCGCGGATCGCCGGGCCGACGCCGCTGCGCGGGGCGCGTGTCCGCTGCCTCGACATCCGTGCCGGCGCGGGCGTCGTGTTGGCGGGTCTCGTCGCCGACGGCGAAACGATCGTCGCCGACACGCACCATATTGATCGCGGCTACGAATCGTTCGTGCCGAAATTGCGCTCGCTGGGGGCGCGGATCGAGACGGTCGAGGTCTGAGGCGGCGTCGGGAGCGCGCGATGCGCTGGGAACGCGACGGCGTCGAACTCGATGACGACCCGGCGCGCCTGCGCCCTGGCTCGATCGCATTCTTGATTGGCTCGGCGACACCTGCTGGGCGGGAAAAACGCCGTCGGAGCGCGTTCGGCGTTCGTGGGAACGCGCAGGGGTGGTGCTTGGGCTGTACGCCGGCTACAGCTTCGAGCCGGCCGACGTGACGACGTTGCAACGCTCGCGCCCGGTCTGATCGGCGCTTCGCGAGTCGGCAATCCGGTCTTGGCACGATTTGTGCAACTCGCGCGTCGTTGCGATTCGGCGCCAAGGGGATCCGGATGTCTCGCAGAATTCTCGTCGTCGATGACGAGCCTTCGGTTGCCGACCTGATTCGGGCCATCCTCGAAGATGAAGGCTACCTGGTGGCGATCGCCCGCGACGGCGCCCGCGGCCTCGCGATGGCGCACGACTGGCTGCCGGACCTGATTCTGATGGACGTGCAATTGCCGACGGTCGACGGCGGCACGGCGATCCGCCGCCTCAAGAGCCAGGCCGAAACCTCGGGCATTCCGATCGTGGCGATGTCGGCCGGGCGCAATCTGCTCGAACGCACCGGCGAACTGGACGAAGCGGACGGCGCCCTCGCCAAGCCGTTCGATGTCGATGCGCTGCTGGCCCAGGTCGCCTTTCATCTCGCGCGGCGCGCTCTGGCCCACGACGACTGATCGACGCGCTCTTTCGTTTCCTCGTCGTTCCTGATCGAATTGTGTTGGCGCCGCCGCGGGCGACGGTGGCGCCGGTCGCATCCATGGAACCGGCGAGCCGGCGGCACGAAGGAGCAGGTTCATGGACCAGGATGGCGAGCGACCCTCGCTGGCGTTGCGCCGGTTGGTCAACGGCTATCAGGTGACCCAGGCCATCCACGTCGTTGCTCGTCTCGGCGTCGCCGATCTTCTCGCGGCGGGTCTCCGCTCCAGCGACGATTTGGCGGCGGCGACCGGCGTCGATCCCGATGCGCTCTACCGCTTGCTCCGCGCGCTCGCCAGCGTCGGCGTGCTCCATGAGGGCGACGGGCGTCGCTTCGCGTTGACGCCGATCGGCGAATGCCTCCGGACCGATGCGCCCGAGCCGGTCGCCGGCTGGGCCATGTTCGTCGGCGAGCCGTACTACCGGCAAGCGTGGGCGGCGCTCGAACAGAGCATTCGGACCGGCGAAAATGCGTTCCGGCGCGTCCATGGCGTCGATCCATGGATCTATCGCCAGCGACATCCCGAGGAGAGCGCGATCTTCGACCGGGCAATGGCCGATCGCTCGCGGCAGGTGAGCGCGGCGCTGCTGGAATCGTTCGACTTCGGCCGCTTTGCCTCCATCGTCGATGTCGGCGGCGGCAACGGCGCGTTTCTGGCAGCGATCCTCGCCCGCCATCCCGCGATGCGCGGCGTGCTGTTCGACCAGCCGCACGTCGTGGCTGCTGCGGGTCCGATCCTGGAGGCGGCGGGCGTGGCCGCTCGGTGCAGGGTCTTGGGCGGCAGTTTCTTCGACGCCATTCCGGCCGGCGCCGACGCCTACCTGCTCAAGGCGATCGTGCACGATTGGGACGACGATCGTTGTGGCGAACTCTTGCGGACCTGCCGCGAGGCGATGGCGCCGGACGCTGCGCTGCTGGTGGTCGAGCAGGAGCTTGGGCGGCCGAACGAAAACGCCGACGCCAAGTTTTCCGATCTCAACATGCTCGTCGCGCCCGGCGGCCGTGAGAGGTCCGACGTGGAGTACGCCAGCCTTCTTGCGGACGCCGGTTTCCGGTATGTCGGCGCCACGCCGAGCGCGATCGGGGTGAGCGTGTTCGAGGGCGAAGCGATCTGAGCGCGTTGCGGCGCCCGCCGCCTCACTGCTCGCTGTACGCGTACGCGATGAGCAAGACGAGGATCAGCGCGCCCTGGACGATCATCCGCCCCGCTTCCGGAATGTTTTCAACCGTCAGAACATTGACGAGGATCGTCAGGACGAGCGCGCCGCCGATCGTGCCGATGTATTTGCCCCGCCCGCCCAGAATCGACGTGCCGCCGAGGACGACGGCGGCGATCGACATCAGCAGGTAGGGATCGCCGGCGGTCTTCGAACTGTAGCCCGTTCGGCCAAGGATCAGCAGTCCGGCCACGCCGGCGAGCAGGCTGCAGAGCGCATAGGTGACGATTTGCACGCGGCCGACTGGCACGCCCGAGAGCAACGCCGCGCGCGGATTGTTGCCGATGGCGTAGATGCCGCGGCCATATGGCGTGCCGTACAGGAGAACGACGCAGACGAGCGAGATGATGCCGAGCGCCCAGGCCGGCGTCGGCACGCCGAGCCAGGAGCCGAGCGCCCAATAGTTCAGAAACTCCGATTTGCCGCTGACCGGCTTGCCGGCGTTGTAGACCAGCAAGACTCCCTGAATCACGTTCAGACTCGCCAGCGTCATCACCAGCGGCGGTAAGCGCAACGTCACGACGCCGATCCCGTTGGCGACGCCGATCAGGGCGCAGATGACGAGCGTCAGGACGATGCCGCCCGCTTCCCCCACCTGCGCCAGCAAATTGCCGCCGACGACCCCCGCCATGGTGACGACCGCGGCGACCGAAAGATCGATGCCGCCCATCAGGATGACGAGCGTCTGCCCGGCGGCGACGATGCCGAGAAACGCCGCCACGCGCAACGTGAAGAGGTTGTATTCGACCGTGCGAAAACCCGAGACGCGGATCAGGCTGTAGGCCCAGAGGATGAGCAGGACGAGAAACGTGATCCAGACCGGGTCGATGCGAAATTGCCGCCGCGATCTGACCCGGACATCGGACGCGGGCGTTGGTGCGGGCATCGTCAACGCGCCTCCTCGATGCGCAGCGTGGCGAACGCCTTGACGCCGAGCGCGACGATCAGGACCGCGCCGTAGATGACGCGCTGATAGGCCGGCGACAGCCCGGAAATGAACAGAATCTGCGTCATGAGGCCGAGCGCGACGGCCCCGGCGACCGCGCCCCTGAGATAGCCCTGGCCGCCGAAAAAGCTGATGCCGCCGAGGACCGCCGCCGCGATCGACGCGAGCGAGTAGGGCGCGCCGATCAGCGGATCGCCCGTGGCGGCGTACGCCGACAATCCGATCCCCGCCAGCGCCGTCATCACGCCGGCGATGATGTAGGCGCTGATCCGCGCCAGGCGCACCGGCACGCCGCTGACGTAGGCGCCGCGCGGGTTGTCGCCGACGGCGTAGATGCCGAGGCCGAGCGGCGTCGTCTTGACCAATTTCCAGAGCACAAGCACGACGGCGAGCACGATGAGCGTCACCGGCACGGCATTGGCGATCTGGCCGGTGAACCATTGCGCGAACGAAGTCGGCAGGTGGCCGCCCGGCACGCTCAGGACGTAGAGCGCCCAGCCAGCCCAGATGAACGATGTCGCCAGGGTGACGATGATCGCCGGCAAGCGAATGAGGGTGACGATGGCACCGGTGAAGAGCCCGAGCAGCGCACCGCCGGCGAGGACGAGCGCGACCGCGCCGACCATCGACGGCGGAGAATCGAACATCCGGGTTGCGAGCACCACGGTCGCCAGGCTCATCATCTGGCCGACGGCGAGATCGATGCCGCCGGTCAACATCACGACCGACTGCGCCATCGCCACCAGGATCAACGGAAAGAGATAGGCCGAAAGGTTGTTGATCGAGTCGAGCGAAACGGCGCCGCGCGAGAGAAAGAGATAGATCAGGATGAACGCCGCCAGCACCGCGTAAATCGGCCCGACTTCCTGCCAGGAGCGCGGCATCGCGCCGAATCCGCGGCGACGCGGCAGAGCCGGCGCAACCTCGGCGCCGGCGGACGCCGCTGCTGCGGGAACCGTCGTCTCATGGCCGGCCACCGAGGCATGCACCACCCGCTCTTCGGTCACTTCGGCGCCGGTGAGCATCGCCACCGGCTGCCGTTCGTACATGACCAGCACCCGATCGCACAATCCGAGCAATTCGATCGTGTCGGACGAAATCAGCAAGATCGACGCGCCGCCGGCCGTCAATTCCCGCATCAGGCGGTAGATTTCCTGTTTCGTTCCGACGTCGATGCCGCGCGTCGGCTCCGCGAGGAGATAGATCTCCGGCGTCAGCGGCAGCCACTTGGCGATCGCCACCTTTTGCTGGTTGCCGCCGGACAGCCGGATGAGCGTTTGCCGCGGCGAGCGAAGCCGGATGCGAAGGCGATCGATCAGACTCTGGACAAGGGCGCGCTCGCGGCCGCGGTCAATCAGCCCGAATCGCTGCAGCCGGTCGAGGCTGGGCAGCGACAGGTTGAACGCGACCGGGAGGGCGATGATCAGACCCTCGGTCTTGCGGTCTTCCGGCACGTAGGCGGCGCCTTGCCGGATCGCGGCGCGGGGTCCACGCGGCGAGGCCGGCTGGCCTTCGATCTCGACGTCGCCTTGCCGCGGATGGAGCCCAAACAGCGTCGCCAGCAGTTCGCGCTGCCCCTGCCCCTGGAGGCCGCCGAGACCGAGGATTTCGCCGCGGTGCAAATCGAACGAGACGTTGTGGAATCGCCTGCCGGAGGCGAGATCGCGCGCCGAGAGGACGACCGGCGCGGCGAGGACGTCCGCGACCGGCGGTTTCGGCGGAAAGATGTCGTGCATTTCGCGCCCGACCATGGCCCGGACGAGATCGGCCACGGTCGTGCCGGCCGCAGGCACGGTCGTCACGTATTCGCCGTTCTTGAGGACCGTGATCCGGTCGGCAATCGCGAAGATTTCCTCCATCCGGTGCGAGACGAACACGATGGCGACCCCGTCGTCGCGCAGCCGGCGCAGCGCCGCGAAAAGCGCTTGCACCTGACCTGCGTCGAGCGCCGAGGTCGCTTCATCGAGGATGAGCAGGCGCGGCCGGGTGACGAGCGCCTTGGCGATTTCGACCAGTTGCCGATCGGCCAGCGACCGGTCGCCGGCGACGGCGGCGGGGTCGATCGGCGCGCCGAGTTCGGCGAAGACGCGGCGTGAACCTTCGGCCATCGCGCCGTAGTCGAGCAGCCCGCCGCGCGTCGGAGCGCGGCCGAGGTAGACGTTTTCGGCCACCGTCAGATGCGGACAAAGGCTCAGT
>JAICJJ010000460.1 GCA_025928535.1 Thermomicrobiales bacterium | reverse complement strand
GTGATGCACGGCTCGTCCGGCGTCGACGACGCGACGCTGGCGGCGGCGATCGCGGCCGGCATCACCAAGGTCAATCTCTCGACCGCGTTGCAAGGCGCCTTCATGGACGCCTTGCGCGCCAGCGCCGTCCAGTCCGGCCACGAAACCGACGTCCGCGGCGTGCTCGCCGATGCCCGCGCCGCCGTCGAAGCCGCCGCCCGCCGCCGGATTCAGGTGCTGGGCTCGGCGGGAAAGGCATAGGCGACGCGTCGAGAAGTCGAGGAGTCGAGAAGTCGAGAAGTCGAGAAGTCGAGAAGAGTCTAGCGGGTGCGGCCCCGCGCGGTCGTCATCCCACGTAGTCGTCATCCTGAGCGGAGCGGAGGATCTCGCAGTTCTTCTCGACTCCTCGACTCCTCGACTCCTCGACTCCTCGACTTCGTTCAGGGGGCCTCCATGACCGAGCGATACGATGCGATCGTCCTTGGCGTCGGCGCGATGGGGTCGGCGGCGTGCTGGCATCTGGCGCGGCGCGGCGCGCGTGTCCTCGGCCTCGAACGCTTCGACATCCCCCACTCGCAGGGCTCGTCGCACGGCGTCACCCGCATCATCCGGCTCGCCTACTACGAGCACCCGAGTTATGTCCCGTTGCTGCGGCGGTCGTTCGCGCTCTGGGGCGAACTGGAACGAACCTCCGGCCGTCATCTGCTGAACGTCACTGGCACAATCGACGCTTCCGGCCCGAACGACGCCGTCTATCGCGGCTCGCTCGCTTCCTGCGAAGCGCACGACCTGCCGCACGAAACGCTGACCAGCGCCGAGTTGACCCGCCGCTATCCCGGCTACCACCTGCCGCCGGACCATCTGGCGCTTTTCCAGCCGGACGGCGGATTTCTCTTGCCGGAAGCGTGCATCGTCGCCCACGTCGAAGGCGCGATGGCGGCGAGCGCGACGATCCGGGCGCGTGAGCGCGTGCTCGACTGGACCCCGGCCGGCAACGGCGTGCGGGTGACGACCGATCGCGCCGTCTACGACGGCGCCCGCTTCGTCGTCGCGGCCGGGGCGTGGATGGGCGACTTCGTGCCCGAACTGGCCGGGGTGCTGGAGCCGGAGCGGCAAGTTCTGGCCTGGTTCCAGCCGCTGCGGCCCGAATGGTTCGCGCCGGAGCGCTTTCCGGTTTTCAACCTGACCGTGCCGGAGGGGCGCTACTACGGCTTTCCGGTCCACGGCGTGCCTGGCTTCAAGATCGGCCGCTACCATCATCGGGAAGAACGGATCGACCCCGACCAGTTCGACCGCGAGCCGAATCTCGCCGACGAAGCGGTGCTGCGGACGGCGACCGAGCGCTATTTCCCCGACGCCGCCGGCACGACGATGGCGCTGCGGACCTGCATCTTCACCAACACCCCGGACGAGCATTTCATCATCGACCGCCTGCCCGGCGCGCCCCAGGTCGTCGTCGCTTCCCCCTGCTCCGGCCACGGCTTCAAGTTCGCGTCGGCGATCGGCGAGATTCTGGCCGACCTCGCCCTCGACGGCGGCACGCGCCACGACATCGGCTGGCTGCGCCTGGACCGGCTGACCGGAGTCGGGAAGTCGGGGAGTCGGGAAGTCGGGGAGTGAGCGGGTCAAGACGGGTCTCGACTTCATTGGGGGCCAAGCCGAGGCTGGCGAATTTGGGCACTTGCCGCCGGCGCTGAGCCACGCGCCAGACCGACCGCCCGAGCGCCGGGTGCGGTTCGATATGTTGAAGGACGCACGATCGTAGGGGCGCTTGCTTACTGCGCCCGTGGCCCGCCAGGGCCACGATCTGGTCATCCAAACGCGAGTTATCGGCCTACGGCCGATGGGCGCAGCACGCATGCGCCCCTACGACGACGGGTCTGCTCCCGAGCGTCGCGCGATTGTGGGCCAGCAATCTCCCGGAGATGGCCAACTTTTCGGGCATGGGCGACGTCGGTCATCTCTGGCGGCGGGCGCCGCCCGCCGCCCGTTCCACCCCCTATACTCCCCGCCATGGCTACATTGACTGACAACACGGAAACGGATGCCCGCCCGACGACTGCCAACGCGCGGATCGCGGCGGACGAGCGGTATGGCGAAGCCGGGCGTTCGGCCCGCTTCGACGCGATCGTCTTTCGGATCGTCCTCGCCTTCGCCGCCGTCGCCGCGGCGGTTCCCTGGCCCGTCTGGCGGGTGTTGACGCTCCTCGCCGCCTTCGCCACGATGGCGACGTCGTCCCACCGGCGACGGGTCGCCTGGGACAACATCCGGCACGTCCGCGGCGCGCTGCCGATCTGGCCGCTCGCCTGGTGTCTGGGCGCGCAGCAGGTCGCCGCCCACTTCCGCACGGTGGTGGCGACGCTCCGCACCGGCGCGATGGAGCCGGAGGAAGCGGGCGACTTCCGGATCGACGGGCTGGAACGCGTGACGCCGTTGCTCGGCAAGCGGGGCATCATCGTCGTCGCCCCCCACGCCGGCCCCTACACCGTGCTCGGCTTGCTGGCGCGGACGTGGCTGCGCGACACCGGTTTTCAGGGCGAATTCGCGGTCGTGGCGCGCCTCTTCCGGCCGTTTCGCTCCGGGGCGTTGATGGATTGGTTCATCGACCGCTTCGGCCGGCAGGGCGTGACGATCATCCCCGTCCACGAAAACCCGACCCTGCTCGCCAACAAGCTCAAGACGATTCTCGACGCGAACGGCGTCGTCGTGCTGCTGGTCGACGAACCGACGCCGACGCCATCGCTGGCGGTTCCCTTTTTCGACAGCGCGATCCACTTGCCGATCGGCCCGGCCCGGCTGGCCCGCGCGACCGGCAGCGTCATCTTGCCGGTGATGGCCGCCTGGGGTCGCGGCCGCGAACTGCGAATCACCATCGCCGAGCCGATCGAACCGGCGCGCTCGCCGGCGGAAACGCTCGGCCAGATCGGTAGGGCGATCGAGCGGTTCGTCGCCGGCAATTTCGATCAATGGTCGATGCTGACGCCGGTCTGGGTCGATCCGGCGGCAGAGCCGACG
>JAICJJ010000287.1 GCA_025928535.1 Thermomicrobiales bacterium | reverse complement strand
TTCGTGCGCTCCGTGGGTCGCGCCATCGGCGTTGAGCGCACCCGCCCCGATGGCGTGGGGGTGGGCGGCGGCGCCCGGCCGCGCGACGGTCTCGCCCCGCCGCGCCGCTTCCGCCAGCGGCCGGTCGGACGCCATCGGTTCCGGCCGGCGCGCAACTCGTTTTTCGCCGGGCGCGCGCGGGTTCAGCAGGCGCAGGCGGCCCCGCTCGTCGATGACCGCCGCGGCCACCGCCGTCGCCCCGGTCGCTTCCCGAGCGTGCGTTTCCACGGCGGCGACCCCCAGATCGGTCGTCGCGGCGCTGGCGCGATCGGCCGAAAGCGCCTGCACGCGGCGGAGGCGGCCGTCCTGCCGGCGGCGATCGGTGATGTCGATCGCCACGCCGGCGACGCCGACGATGGCGCCGGCCGCGTTGCGCAAGGGTTCGATCGACAGGTCGTAGGCCCGCTGTCCGGAGATCGCGTCCGTCGCGGTGACATCCGCCTGCAGCGATTGGCCGGTTTCCAGCACCTGCCGTTTCAACGCGGTCAGATAGGCCGCCTCCTCGATCGGCACGAGTTCGAGATCGGTTTTGCCGATCGGGTCGGGCGGCCCGATAAAGTTCTCCGGCGTGTGCAGCCAGACATAGCGCAGATCGCGATCCTGCTGATAGAGGGTGATGGGCGAGCGGAGCAAGCCGAGGCGGAGTCGTTCTTCGCTGGCGCGCAACGCCGCTTCCATCTCGCGCCGGCCGGCCAGTTCGCGCGCCGCCCGCTCGTCGAGCCGGGCGTGGTCGAGCGCGATGGCGCAGCGCCGGGCGACTTCTTCCGCGACGGCTAACGTCGCGTCGTCGTAGTCGCGACCGGGGGCGGCGAGGACCATGGTCAGCGCGCCGACCGCGCGCCCGTCGACCAGCAGCGGCACGATCATCTCGGCCCGGATGCCGAGTCCGACCAGCAATTCGTAGTGCCGCTCGTCGCGCGCGTCCGGCCGCAACCGAGCCGGATCGATCCTGGAGCTGAGCCACGATTCGCCGGTTCGCACGACGCGGCTGATGATCTGATCGGAATCGAGTGCGAGGAGCGGATAACGCTCCCACATCTCCGCCGCCAAACCGGCGCAGGCGGGATCGCGATGGACGACCGTCAGCCGGTGGAGCAGTCCGTCGTCTTCCAGCACGTCGATCGCGCACCAGTCGGCGAGATCGGGCACGATCAGGCGGGCGACGGCGTCGAGCCGAGCATGAAAATCGAGGCCGGGCGCCAGCGCTTCGCCGGTCCGGGCCAGCAGCGCCATCCGCTGTTCGGCTGTCTTGCGGTCGGTGATGTCCATGGCGACGCCGGCCACGCCGGTCGCCGTCCCGGCCGCGTCGCGGACGACGCGGCCCCAACTGGCGATCCAGCGAATCGTGCCGTCGAGCCAACGAGCGCGATAGGCGACGTGATGATCGCCCCCATCCGCCATCGAGCCGGCGATGGCGTCACGTACCCGCGGGTGGTCGTCCGGGTGAACGAGTTCGAGCAACGCTGCGGAATCGCCCCGGAACGCGTCAGGCGCGATGCCGTGCAATCGCGCTTGCTGCGCCGACCAGACGACGACATCGGCCGCGCCGTCCCAACTCCATTGGCCGAGACCGGCGGCTTCGAGGGCGAACGCGGATGAAGTGGGCGGCATCGACGCCGTTCCGCCAGCATCGGCGGAATGGCCCCGGGCCTGGTCAGTCATCGATTCGATTCCGTTGGCGCCGGCCGCACGCGGCGACGCGTCGCTCCAGCTTGCGCGCCATCAGCCGGATCATCGGCTGCGGAAACGGTACCACGGGACGAGTCGGCAAGACGGCAAGACGGTCAGTCGGCAAGTGGAGCGGCTGACGATTTCTCGCGATGTCTCACGGACTTGCCGTCCCGCCCATGCGCTCCTCGACTCCTCGACGCGTTCTTGCCGACTTCCCGACTTCCCGACTCCCCGACTCGTTCTTGCCGTCTCGCCAGTTGACAGAAGCCGGGTGTCTCTCTACAATCGCGGAAATAGAACATATGTTCTGTTTTGGCCGTGAAAGGAGGGGCAGACGGCACGATGGACGACTCCGAACGCAGCGGCGGCCAATCGTCGCAACCGGCGCTCCGTCGGTGGGAGTGCGCCTGTGGCGACCGGCCGGTGCTGTTCGCCACCTACGACGATCGTGGCGAAATCCGCATCAAGTTCCGCGACCGCTTTTTCTTCGTCCAGGGCCGGGTCCGCGCCATTTGCCCGCGCTGCGGAGCCGAGCATGTGCTCGACCTGCGCGCCCGCGACGCCGGCCCGGTCAAAGCGCCCGGCGGCTGACGGCCGGCGCCCCGAAACGCCTTCCCCCTTCGAGCCCTCGAGGGCCGACCGAGCGCCTGAGCGCCCCGATTCGACGCTGGCCGCGACGACGCGCCGGCCGCTCAAGGAGACGCTCGATGGCCGCGAATTCTGTCGTTCCGACCGCAGTTTCCTTTCCCGCGCCGGCAGCCGGCGCCGCCGTCCGGCCGGCGCTGGCGCCGCTCGTCGGCGCGACCGATCCGATCGACGATCGGATCGAACCGATCCTGACCGATTTGGCGCGGCGCGCCCGGCTCGGCGATCGGCCGGCGCGCGACGCGCTCTACGCTGCGCTCTCGCCGAAAATCGAGCGCTTCGTCGTCGCCTATCGGCGGCGCGCGCTCGCTGCGGGCGGGCCTCGCGCCGACGGTCGCCCGCTCGACTACGACGATCTGGCGCAGGAAGCCTTTCTTGTCTTTGCCGAGACGGTGGCGGAGTACGACGGGGACCGCCCGTTCGGCCCGCATTTTCTGGCGATCTTTCCCTGGCGCCTGCGCGACGCCTGGCGCCGCCTGATCGCCCCGGCGCGGCTGACCACGTCGCTCGCGCCCAGCCACGATCTGCTGGAAGACCCGTCGCCTGTGGCCGACGAAGCGCGCCTTCTGGTCGAAACGATCGCCGCGGAACTCGGCGAACCGGACGGCGCGATCCTCTGCTTGCGGCTGCTGGATGGCTTGACGCTGGATGAAACGGCGGCCGGGCTCGGCCTTGGCCGCACGACGATCTGCCGCCGCTGGGCGCGCCTCCGAACGACGCTGCGCCGGCGGCTCGTCGGCGCCGACATCTGAATTGCCGGCTACCGCCGCCATCTGGTCGGGGTTCGGCATGCCGAACCCGATCGGCCGCAGGCCGATGGACCGATGTCGGATTGCCCGTTCGTGGCCCTCTGGGCCACCGGGCACGGCATGCCGTGCCCCTACCGGCGCAGCCCGCGCACGTAGTCCGGCCGCTGGCGGCGGCGGTAGTCGGGGGCGTCGATGACGACCTCGCGCGTGAGATGGGTGTCGAGGAGGCGTGAGAGCACGCGCTCGTCGATGAATTTGTGTTCCTGATTGGAGGTGACGATCGTCGGCAACCGCTCGTTGTAGCGGTGGTTGACGAGTTGATAGAGTTTTTCGCGCGCCCAGGGCGTCGTGTTTTCGGTGCCGAGATCGTCGAGCACCAGCAGGAACGCGCCCCGGATCGTGTTGAACCGCTCGTCGTAGGCGACGCCCTTGCCGGGGTCGAACGTGGCCCGCAGATGGTCGAGCAGATCGGGCACGACCGCGAACAGCACGTTGGCGTTTTGCCGCCGGATTTCGAGCGCCGCCGCCACCGCCAGATGCGTCTTGCCGACCCCGCAGCCGCCGCGCAGGTAGAGCCAGCCGTCCGGGTCGCGGGCGTAGGCGCGGGCGACGCGATAGGCTTCTTCCGTGCCGTCGACCGGCTCGAAATCGTCGAAATCGTGTTGCCCGAACGCTTCGAGGTTCGACAGCCGCCGTAGATTTTCGGATCGCTTTTCCTGCTGCTCGCGCATCTTGCATTCACACGGAATCAGCCGGCCGAAATTCGGGTGGCCGAGCGGCACGTCTTGCCGCACCCAGCCGGCGTCCTTGCAGATGGGGCAGGCGAAGGCCGGTTCGGCGGCGCCGGCGTTGCGCGCCGGACCGAGCGGAATCGAGATTGCCGGCAGCACGTCGCCGATCCGCTTCATCCCCCGCTCCCCGTTCGCGCCCGCGGTTCCCGTCCGTTCGCCGCCCACTGTTCCAGAATCCGTTCGATGTAGCGCCAACTACGCCGGTTGTAGGCGACCGCTTCGGCGATCGCGTCTTCGATCCACGCTTGTGGATACGTCTCGAGCGCGTCGACCAGATGGTCGGCGATCAGCGGGGTCAGCAAACCGATATTCTGCTCGTACAGCCGGAAGACGTTCGGCCGCTCCGGCGTCACCCGCGGCGGCTCGCCCGCTTGCCAGATCGCTTCCGGCGGCGCGACCGCCCCCCGCCCCATCGCCGCGACCAGCGCCTGATTGACGGGCGTGTTGACATAGTACCAAACATGCCGCTCGCGGCCCCGTTCGGCGACGAACCGGAGCAACGTCCCGCGCCCCACCGCCAGATCGAGCCCGGTCGCGATCCGCGCGTCCGGCTCGCGGGGGCTGCCGGTCTGCCGGAGCGCGCCGCGCAGGCAGCGGTCGCCGGCGATGGCGTCGTGGCTGACCGGCGCTTCGATCCCGCCCGCCTCCGCCGCCAGCCGAAAGACGGCGAGCGTCGCCTGCACCTCGGCCAGATCGGTCAATTGCGGCAGCACGTCGGTGAAAAAGGCGCGCGGAATGCTGACCGCCGGGTCGGTGGCGACGAGAAAGCCGCCGAAGCGTTTCGGCACGGATCGCTATCCTTCCGGTCCGCGATAGACCTCGAGATCGGCGAACCGGGCCGTCCGGTCGAAAAAGCGGAGATTGA
>JAICJJ010000484.1 GCA_025928535.1 Thermomicrobiales bacterium | reverse complement strand
CTTCCTGCTCCTGGCCGCGGCGGTCCTGGTCTGGCTCGAACTGCTCGCCCAGTGGCCATCTCATTTGCTGATCTATCGCGGACCGGCGCCACGCGGCACGCCATGGCGGTTGGTCGGATTCGCCTACGCCGTGCAACTGACCATGGTCGGGTTCGTCGGTGGTTTCCTCTGGCGCATTCCGCGACTCGTCGTGTTGGCGCTGGCGACCCTGATCGCCGCCGGACTCTGGCGATTTCTCGTGCCGGAGCGCGCCAAGGAGCGACGCGGGGCGCTGCTCGCGACCGTGATCGCGGCGCTGCTTGTTGCGGTGGTCGTGACGTCGCTGGCGCATCCAACCTATCAGTCCGTCGTCGAACAATTTTTGCCCAAGGAGCCGTAGACCGGTGGACGAGACGACCGCAGTTGGCCTTGACGATCAGTGCCGCCAGTTCGCGCGACTGGCGCGTGGCCCGCCGTCGGACGGCGCCATTTCACGCGCTCCGCATCCCGGAGCGCACGCGGCCTGACGCGGCATGGATCGACATGGAGACGAGCGTCAGGTGATGGCCGACCCCGAATTGCGGGTGTCAATGTTCGAGCAGGAGATGCCGACGATGCCTGATCACGATGTGAACAAAGCGCAGAAAGACACGCAGGACGCCAAGCAGGACTTGCGGGAAGCCCGGCAGACGGGGACCCAGCAAGATCTGACGCAGGCGCGACGGGATGTCCGCGACGAGAAGCAGGACAAGCGCGACGACAAGCGCGACAAGCGCGACTGACGATCGCTTCGAGCCGCCAGGGCGCGACGGGTCGCGCCCTGGCGGCGGCGTCTTGATCGCCTCGCACGACGCCGCACCGACGACCGCGCACGACGAGAGGTCGCCATGTTCTCCTCGATGATCACGACCGTCGCCGATCGCTTCGATTCCCAATTTCTGGCTGCCTACTGGCTGCCGGCCTTCGTCGCCACGCTGGGCGGCCTCGGCATCGTCGTCGCTCGCGTTGGGCCCGACCAGGCCGGAGCCTGGATCAACGACCGCGATTCGGCGCAGCAGACCCTGGTCGTCGTGATCGGCATCGTCGTCATCACGATGTTCGCGTTTGTCTTGCGGGCGCTCCGGCTGCCGATCGCCGATCTCTTCTCCGGCGCCGCGTTCCCCCGTGTTTTCGCCGATCGATCGACCCAAGCCCAGCAAAACGCGAGGCACGCCGCGTTCGACGACGCCGCGCGCGAACGCTTCTATCCGCGGGACGACGCCAACACCCAGCCGACCCGCTTCGGCAACGTCCTTGCGGCCGCGGCCGAGCATCCGCGCGTCGTCTACGCCATGGACGGCGCCCTCTGGTGGCCCCGCTTGTCGCCGCTTCTCCCGAGCGCGTTTCAGCAACTCCTGGGCGCCGCGCAGGCGCCGACGATGGCCCTCCTGAATTTGAGCGCCATTCTGACCGCGCTCGGCATCGTCGGCGCCGTGGTTCTTGCAGTCGAGGGCGCGTTGTGGCCGGGCGGCGTCATCGTCCTCGTCGCCGGACTCGTCCTCTCCCGGCTCGCCTATCTCGCGGCGGTCAGCCAGGCGTCGGAATTCGCGCGGCTCATACGCGTTGCGTTCGATCTCTATCGGCAGGAGATTCTGAGTCAGATGGGCCTGACCCTTCCGGTGAATTTGTCCGCCGAACGTGCGCTCTGGCGACGCCTCACGGACGAGATCATCGCCGCGCCGTCCGTCGCGGGTGAAGGCGCGGCGAAGCCGTTGCGTCCGGCAAACGATCTGCCGGTCGATGTGAGCCAACCGGAAGCGATTCCGGAAGCAGGATGAATGGCCGCATCGCCGCGACCGCGCAATGATTGGCGCATCCGGCGATTCAGCCAGTCGCTGTCGCCAGCCGATCGGCGATCAACGCCGTCAATTCGAACATGACGTGCGCGGCGACCATCGCCGTGATCTGATTGGGGAGGTCTTTCGTCGGCATCAGGCAGACGATGTCGCCGCCGACGATGTCGAGTCCGCGCAAGCCGCGCAAAATCGCGTTCGCTTCGTCGATGCCGAATCCCGCTTCGCCCGCTTCGAGATTCGAGACGGCCGGCGCCACGCTCGGATCGAGGCAATCGAGGTCGAACGAAATATAGACCGGCCCTTCCCCAACCCGCTCCCGAATCCGCGCCACCGTCGCCTCGGGACCGAGCCGGCGATATTCGTCCATCTCGATCAGTTCGTAGCCGAGATTTTTCGAGGTCGCCAGCCAATCGGGCGTCCGCGTGTTGCCCCGGATGCCGAGTTGGATGCTCCGCGCCGGATCGACGTTGCCTTGCCGCACGGTGTACGCCGCCCAATGCGCCGCCGATTTGCGCGCTCCCATCCAGTGCTCGATGTTTTCGTAGGTGTCGGTGTGGGCGTCGAGATGAACGAGCGCGACCGGCTTGCCATCGGTCAGGAGCGAGCCGGCGCCGGCGATCGCCTGCAGGATCGCGCCGGAAATGGAATGATCGCCGCCAATCGCGACCGGCCGCGCCCCGGCGTCGGCGACGCCGCGAAAGAAACCGCTGATCCGTTCGACGCACGCTTCGTTGTCCATCGCTTCCGGCAGCGGCACATCGCCGAGATCGTGGATGCGACAGGCGTCCCAGGGGGAAAAGGAGCCGAACGCCTTGTGCAGCCGCCGGTTGTGGGCCGACACGTTGCGGACGGCGCGCGGCCCGAGATGCTGATCGCGCTCGGTCGAGCCGTTGCCGGACGAATGCGGCACGCCGATCAATGCGATGTCGCACTGGGCGGGATCGGGATCGATCGGACAGCGAAACAGCGACGCCACCCCCCACCAGGGCAGCGTTTCGACCACCTTCAG
>JAICJJ010000038.1 GCA_025928535.1 Thermomicrobiales bacterium | reverse complement strand
TGGAACGCGGCATCGCGGCCCGGATCGAGGTGCGGGAACGTCGGCCGGACGACGACGCCGCGGCGCTCGCCTTGCGCAACGCCGTCTTTCCGCCGGTCGGTCCGGATCACTGGGCCGACAGCCAGTCCGCCGCGGTCGCATTCCTCGACGGCCGTCTCGTCGGCGTCATTCCCTTCATCATTCGGCCGTTCGTCATCGCCCCCGGCGTCGTCATCCGCGCCGCGTTCGCCAATTCGGTCGCCGTCGCCGAAGACCTGCGCGATCAGGGGATCGGCAGCCGGATGATGGCCGCGGCCCGGCGGTTCCTGCCGGCCCACGCCGACGCGAAGTGCGTCTACACCGGCCGCGAAGCCGACGGGCTCCAATACCGGTTCTACCGCCGCACCGGCCATCACGATCTGCTCTATCCGCATCGGATGACCAGGCCGGCGCCTGCTGGCGAACATGCCTTGCCGTCCGGAGCGATGGTGGCGGCGAGCGACGAAATGCCGGAGCGCGAAGCGGAATTGCGCGAAGTCTTCGCCGACTGCTTCGCAGGCTGGGGCGGCTTTCCGGCGCGGGAGCGCGGCTACTGGCGGCGGGCGCTCGCTTCCCACATCTTCGTTGAGGTTCCGTACGACGCGTTCGACCTCGTGCTCGTGCGTGACGGCGGCGGCCGCCTGACCGCCTACGCGATCGCCGGCACGCGGGAGCGGGAGACGGTCGTTCTGGAAGCGGCGGCGCGCGACGCGGCGACCGCGGCGACGCTGTGGGAGGCGGTCGGCGCGCTGGCGGCGTCGCGACAGGCGATGCAGGTCGCGATCCATGGGCAAGATTTCGGAACGCCACTCCACGCTTCGTTGCTTGCCGCCGGGTTCGCGACGGAGCCGCGCGACGACGTGCTCTCCGGTCAGGTCGTCGCGCCGGAAGCGGTCTACGAAGCGTCGCTGCGGGCGGTCGGCGCGACCGCCGACGGGGAGCGGCCCGCGTTCGAAGTCTGGACGCCGGGCGGGTCGTTTCGCTTCGGTTCCGGCGCGCCGACCCTGCGGCTGGAGATGAAAGACGACGAACTGCACCGGCTGCTGCTGCGCCGGCTCGATCTGGCGGCCGCGGTGCGGGAGCAACGCGTCACCGTGCGCGAGGGGAGCGCCGAGCATGTGCGCCGGGCGGCGGCCGCGCTGGCGCCGGTTCCGTGGGTCTACCACCACCTCGACTACATCTGACCGGGGAGGCGCCGGCGCGCGGACGGTTGCCGCAGGCGCGCACGAACGAGGGAGCAGCATGACGAGGGAAGTCCGCTGGGAACGCATGTTTCCGGACGAATTGAACGCGGCGTTCGACGCCTGTCCGGTGGTCTATCTCACCTATGGCCTCTGCGAACCGCATGGCGCGTACAACGCGGTCGGGCTCGACGCCTACAAGGCGCACCGACTGGCCTGCCGCGCGGCCGAAGCGCACGGCGGCATCGTCGCGCCCGCCTTTTTCTGGCATGTCAGCGAATTCGGCATCGAAGCGAAATGGGCGGATCAGACGATCGGCGACGTCAATCCGTGGCTGACCGACGTGCCGCCCTGGGTGCTCTACCGGATGTTTCTCTACCAGTTGCGGGCGGTCGCCGCTCGCGGCTTCAAGGCCGCCATCATCATGTCCGGCCACGCCCCGTATGGCGACGATCTGCGCGCGATTTCGGAGGTCTTCGTTCGGCACAGCCCGCTTCGCATCTGGGCCGGCGCCGACGCCGAAGCGGTCGATCATCCGACGCATGGCGGCGGCCACGCCGGGCAATACGAAACGAGCATGTTGTGGGCGCTTTGCCCCGATCTGGTCGATCTGTCCCGGCTCGAATGGAACGACGGCAAGCCGGTTCGAGCATTCGCGACCGGCCCGGACGCCGAAGCGTCGTCGCGCCGGCTGGGCGAGCGGATTGTCGCGGAGCGGGTCGACTGGCTTGGCCGCAAAGCCGACGCGTTGATTGCGGCCTGGCGCGCCCCGGAGACGCCCGCCGCCCCGACGCCCGGCAACCCGCTCGGCGCGCTGACGTTCGAGCAGGTCGAGCGCATCTGGCGCGACGAAATCCTTCCCCTGCTGGCCACGTTGCCGACGTTTCGCGATTTGCCGCCGGAGGAGCGCGTCGCGCCCGATTCCCCCTGGGCGCCGAACGAAACCTGCGCGCTGTACGACTGACCGCGATCCGGACTTGCCCGACCGGACTCCTCAGTGACGCGATCAACCCGCATCGTCAACCTCAGGCCGCGATCGTCATCCTGAGGCCGCAGCCGAAGGATGACGATGCATGATGGCCGGATGCCGTGAGACTGCGCGGGATTCGCCATTGCGTCTGAGGCGGGCCGATGTCTCGACATTCGCCGCCGGTGGCGTCGATGCTTTGCTCGGCGACCGTGATGCGAACGGTCGCTCCGTTCCACGACACCGGAGGGAGGCAACCCGGCCATGGCCCGATTGCGATGGGGAATCAAGACGTCGCCGCAGCACACGACCTACGACGCGATCGTCAAGGTCTGGCGGGAGGCGGACGCCAACCCCGCCTTCGAGCACGCCTGGCTGTTCGATCATTTCGCGCCGATCCAGGGCGACCTGGACGGACCCTGTTTCGAGGGGTGGACGCTGCTCTCCGCGCTCGCGGCGCAGACGTCGCGTCTGCGGCTCGGACTGATGGTCGCCGGCAACACCTACCGTCATCCCGCGGTCCACGCCCACATGGCGGCGACTGCGGACGTCATTTCGAACGGCCGCGTCGATTTCGGCATCGGCGCGGGCTGGAACGAATACGAGCATGAGAGCATGGGGATTCCGCTCTATCCGCCGGGCGAGCGCATTCGGCGCCTCGGCGAAGCCTGCGAGATCACCCGGCGCCTGTTCACCCAGCATCTGACCGACTTCGACGGACGCTACTACCAACTCAAGCAGGCGCGGCTGGAGCCGAAGCCGCTCCAGCAGCCATATCCGCCCTTCCTGATTGGAGGCGGCGGCGAGCAACTCACCTTGCGCGTCGTGGCGCAATACGCCGACATCTGGAACTTCAGCGGTCCCGACGTCGATGCGTTCCGGCACAAGTTGGGCGTCCTGCGCGAGCATTGCGCGGCGGTGGGGCGCGACCCCGACGAAATCGAATTGTCGGTGCAGGCGCGGGTCAACTACGACGACCTGGCGGCGACGGTTGCGGCGCTGCAACCCTATGTCGATGCCGGGGCGACGCATCTCGTCCTGATGCTGACCTATCCCTATCCGGACGGCATTGTCGCCCGACTCGCGGATGAGGTGGTTGGCCGTTTCGCCTGAGGCGTGCGATGCGCGATGCCGGCCACGCCTCTGACGAACGCCGATCCGGGCGATGGAGGAAGCGCAGCGATGAGTCACGCGGCTCCCGGGGAAATCATCCCGGTCTGGCCGGATCAGATGCCGGATGCGGATCTCTGGCGCGACATCGGGCCGGAACTCGAACGGCCGCTATGGGAGCAGAGTCGCCTGGTCCGCAATGTCAGCCAGCCGACGCTGACGATGTTCGTGCCGGAACCGTCGCGCGCCAACGGCGTCGGGATCGTCGTCTGTCCGGGCGGCGGGTTTCAGGGCCTGATGATCGACAAGGAAGGAACCGAGGTCGCCCGCTGGTTGAACGCCTGCGGGATCGCGGCGTTCGTGCTCAAGTATCGGGTCGCTCCCACGCCCGACGACGACGAGGCCTATCTCCGCTTGGCCAGAGATCCGTCCTCGGGGCGCACAAACATGGACCGGGTGCGCGCCGCGGCCGTCGCCGATGGTTTGCAGGCGCTGCGAACGGTCCGGCGGCAAGCGCGCCGCTGGAACATCGATCCCGATCGACTGGGCATCATGGGCTTTTCGGCCGGCGGCGCCGTCGCGGCCGACGCGGCGACGGACTACGACGCCGCGAGCCGGCCCAGTTTCGCGGCGCCGATCTACGCGGTCTGGAGCCCCCGACCGGCGCCGGCCGATGCGCCGCCGTTGTTCCTGGCTGCGGCCAGCGACGACGAATTGGTGGACGCGCGAAACAGTCTCGATCTCTACGCCGCCTGGCGCGCGGCCGGCCGCCGAGCCGAATTGCACCTCTATGCGGCAGGCGGTCATGGCTTCGCCCTGATCCCACACGATCTGCCGGTGGACCAATGGAACGAGCGTTTCCGGGAGTGGCTCGTGGCCGAACGCTTCGTCCCACGTCCCGGCGCCGCCGCTGGCCGCCCGCCGGTCCCCGACCCGAGCCGTGGCCGAGACATGGACGGCGCATGACGGACTCGCCGTCGCGTGTCGCCGATCAAAGCGCCGAGGCGACGCCGCTGGAGCTCTTCTTCGACCTCGTCTTCGTGTTCGCGGTGTCCCAACTCTCGCACCATTTGGTGGAGCGCCTGTCGTGGCATGGGGTGGCCGAGACGCTGGTGTTGCTGCTGGCCGTCTACGCGGTCTGGTTCGCCAGCAGTTGGCAAGCCACCGTGATCGGCGTCGAAGAGCCCGGGACCCGACGGATGCTCCTGGCGGTGATGCTGGTCGGGCTGTTCATGAACGCGGCGCTGCCGCGCGCCTTCGCCGCCTCTGGCTGGGTCTTCGTCGTTCCGATGCTGCTGATCCAACTGGGACGCACCTGCTGGATGCTGCTGAACGCTCCCAACGCGGCGTACCGGGAGCATTACGTCCGGACCCTCATCTGGCTGACCGCGACTGCTCCCTTGTGGCTCGCGGGGGCGGCCGCGAACCCGGACGACCGGCTGCTCTGGTGGGCGGCAGCCGCCGGGATCGATCTGATTGGCCGGGCGCTGGCGCACCCCATTCCGGGTCGGCGGCTGCATTCGGCACATCTCGAATTTGCCGGCGGGCACATGCTCGAGCGGTATCGCCTGTTCCTGCTCATCGCTCTTGGCGAAACGGTGGTCACGACCGGCACGGCGATCGCCGCGGTTCCCATTTCGCCGCTGACCGTGGTCACGGGCGCGGCCGCGCTGGTGGGAACGGTGGCCCTCTGGGCGCTGGGTTTCGGGCGCGCCGGGCGGCAAACGCTGCGCTACGTCGAGGAGACGTCCGATCCGGTGTACGCCAGCCGCCATGGCAGCGATGTCTTGTCGGTGATGGTCGCCGGGCTGATCGCCGTTGCGGTCGCGAACGAAGAGATGATCGCGCGGCCGGAGGGAGCCGCGTCCGTCATCCTGAACGCGCTGCTGTTCGGCGGCCCGATGCTCTTCTTGCTCGCGCAGGGCTGGTATTTCCGGGTGGTGCTGCACACATGGCCGCGCTTGCGCCTGCTCGGCAGCGCCTCGCTGGCCGCGCTGGGCGTGGCCACATTGCCGGCGCCGCGGATCGTCGCGTTGCTGCTGGCGACGGCGAGTCTCGCGATCATGGCGCTGATCGACCAACCGTGACATCAGTCCCGCAAGGAAACCAGGTCGATGCGCTGCATTCGAGGAGCGAGTCGGGGAAGCGGCAACGCCGGCGGCCGCCTCGAATCAGAGCGGGACGCTTTCCGTCGCAGCCATGCGCAGCCGTTCGACATCGCGCAGCGGCGGCTCCCCGAAGAGCCGCTTGTACTCCCGGGTGAACTGCGAAGCGTCGCGGTAGCCGACGCGGTAGCCGGCGCTGGCGGCGTCGAACCCTTCGCCGAGCATGAGGCGGCGGGCTTCCTGCAGCCGCAGTTGCTTTTGGAATTGCAACGGACTCATCGCGGTGACGTCCTTGAAGTGATGGTGGAAGCCCGAGACGCTCATCCCCGACGCACGCGCGAGGTCGTCGATCCGCAGCGGCTGATCGAAGTCGCGGCGGAGACGGTCGATCGCTTCGGCCATGGGGTGCGTCGTGCCGCCGAGCGCCGCGATCTGCCGCAAGCGGTCGCCTTGCTCGCCGATCAAGAGCCGGTAGACGATCTCCCGCATCACCAGCGGCCCGAGCACCCGCGCATCAGCCGGCGCAGCCAGCAGCCGGACGAGCCGCACGACGGCGTCGAGCAGATCGGCATCGAGCGGGCTGACGTCAATCGCCTGCAGGGCGGATGCGCCGCGGGGCGTCGGACGCCCGGCTTCGATCATCACCGAGCCGACGAGACTCGGCTCGAGCCGAAGCACCAAGCCCAGATAGGGCCGCTCCGGCGATGCGTCGACGATCCGACTTGCGATCGGCAACTCGGCGGTGGCGATGAGGTAGTGCTCGGGATCGTACCGAAAGCGCGCATCGCCCAGCCGCAACTCCTTGGCGCCCTGGGCCAGCACGCAGAGGGCCGGGTCGGACAGACCATGGCCGAGCTCCGTTGGCGCGGACGCGCGGCGGAGACGTAGGCCGGGATGCGGCTCAGCCATCCCGTCGTGGGGAACGGCGCACGCGATGCGCGTGGCCAGTTCCGCCCGGCTGGTCGCCATCCGATCGTCGGCGCGGTCCGTCGCGTGCGTAATCGTCACAGCCATGGGCAACCCGTCGCCCATGGCCGCCGCCCCGGTTCCGGATTCTGGAGGATCGTCCGATGATTTTGCACGATCATTCTACGTTCTCCTGCTGACAGGCCCATACACTTCGCCGTGTGTTGAGATGATAGCGTATTCCATCGAAAGGGCATGGCGTTTTGTTCAATCGTGGTCCCGGATTTCGCGCGATGCGCGAGGTCGTTGCCGACCCGCCCGCCTCGCTCCCCATGCCGCGCGGGTCGAACCGCCACGCGACGGTCGCCGGCGCGACGCGGCCCGCGTTCGCGCCAAGCCGGGCGCTGGTCGTCGCGGTCCTCGGCTTCTTCGTCGTCACCCTCGACGCTCTGGTCGTCAACGTCGCCTTGCCGGCGATCGGGCGCGACCTCGGCGGCGGCATCGCCGGGCTGCAGTGGGTGGTCGGCGGCTACTCGCTCATGTTCGCGGCGCTGCTGCTGTCGGCCGGCGCGCTGTCCGACCGCATCGGCGCGCGTCAAGCGTTCGGGGCGGGGGTAGTCCTGTTCGTCGCCGCCTCCGTCGCGTGTGGGCTGGCGCCGACGATGGGCGTGCTGATCGCCGCCCGGCTGGCTCAAGGAGCCGGCGCGGCGCTGTTGATGCCGGCCTCATTGGCGTTGATTCGCGAGGCGTACGTCGCTCCGGCGCCGCGCGCGCGGGCGATCGCCCTTTGGTCGCTCGGCGCCGGGGTGGCCTCGGCGGCGGGTCCGGTCGTCGGCGGGGTGCTGACCCTGCTGAATTGGCGCGCCATCTTCTTCATCAATCTGCCCATCGGCGTGGCGACGCTGGGGCTCCTCGCCGGCGTGTCACCCTCGCCGTGGCGGGCCGCGCCATTCGACTGGATCGGGCAGGTGACGGCGATGCTCGCGATGGGCGGGCTGACGTACGGCCTGATCGAAGGCGGCGCGCAGGGCTTCGCGGCGCCGAACGTACGCGCGGCGCTGGTGGTCGCGGCGCTCGCGCTGGTCGCGTTCGTCGTGGCGCAGGCGCGGGGCGCGCATCCGATGGTCCCGCTCGGGCTGGTCCGGTCGCGCTCCGTCGCCGTGCCCGTGGCGGCCGGCTTCACCTTCACCGTCGGGTTTTACGGCCTGGTCTTCCTGCTCAGCCTGTACTTCCAGCAGGTGCGCGCGTTGTCTTCGCTGGCGGCCGGGCTGGCGTTCCTGCCGATGACCGGCCTCAGTTTTTTCGCGACGCTGTTGGCCCCCCGCATCGCCGAACGCTACGGGCCGCGCATCCCGATGGCGATCGGGCAGGCGCTCATGGCGGCCGGCCTGGTCAGCCTGGGCGTCGCCGCGATCGGCGCGCCGATCTGGCTGCTGGCGCTCTTGACGCTGCCGGTCGGGTTCGGCAGCGCCCTGACTGTCCCGACCTTGACCGCCGTCCTGCTCGACCGCGTGCCGGCCGAGCGCGCGGGAACCGCCAGCGGCGTGCTCAACACCGGTCGCCAACTGGGCGGCGCGCTCGCCATCGCGGTCTTCGGCGCATTGGTCGCGCCGCGGGGGTCCTTCCTGCATGGGCTGCAGATCAGTCTGGCGATCGCGGCGGCGTTGCTGCTCGTGACGGCGGCGGCGAGCC
This sequence comes from Thermomicrobiales bacterium, assembly GCA_025928535.1. Lineage (GTDB taxonomy): Bacteria > Chloroflexota > Chloroflexia > Thermomicrobiales > UBA6265 > JAICJJ01. The sequence continues at coordinate 3,307 of JAICJJ010000038.1, read as the reverse complement.
TGTCGCTGCGGCCGGTCAAGCGGTGAAAGGAGATGGATCGATGACCGCATGGACGAGCGACGAACTCGACCGGATCGGCGCGGCCGATGAGCTGCGCATCGCAACGCGGCGACGCGATGGTTCGCTCCGCCGACCCGTCACCATTTGGGTCGTCCGCCACGGCGACGACCTCTATGTCCGATCGGTCAATGGCCTGGCCGGACGTTGGCATCGCAACGCCGAGGCGAGCCATGAAGGCCACGTCGAGGCGGGCGGCGTCGCCAGGGACGTGACGTTCGTGGACGCCGACCCGGCCGTCGCCGACGCGCTCGACGCCGCCTACCGCAGCAAGTACCGCCGCTTCGACGCCAGCATCGTCGGGACGGTCGTCAGTCCGCAAGCGCGCGCCGCGACGCTCAAGCTCGTGCCGCGCGCGACGACGAATTGAGCGTTCGCAACGAAAGGAGCAAACCGATGACCGAGCGCCATGAGCCGTCCGGCGCCGAGAAGATGTTCGGGGATTTCGCGCCCGCCCTCGTGCGGTACACCGACGACGTCCTGTTCGGGCAGGACTGGACGCGGCCGGAGTTGTCGCCGAAAGAACGCAGCCTCGTGACGGTCGCCAGTCTCGTGACCAGCGGCGCCGACGAGCAACTCGTCTACCACCTCGGCTTGGCCAGGCAGAACGGCGCGAGCGACCAGGAACTGATCGAAGCCATCACGCACCTGGCCTTCTACGCCGGCTGGCCAAGGGCCATGTCCGCAATGGCCGTCGCCAAGCGGGTGTTTCGCGGAGACCAGGGAAATCAGTCATGAACGGGGCGATGCTCTACGGTCCGTACGACGTGCGCTTCGAGCCGCGCCCCGACCCGACCATCGTCGACCCGACCGATGCCATCATCCGCGTCACGGCCACTTGCGTCTGCGGCTCCGACCTGTGGCCTTACCGCGGCCTCGAGCCGATCACCCCGCCGCAGCCGATGGGGCACGAGTACGTCGGCGTCGTGGAAGAGATCGGCTCCGAGGTGAAGACGCTCACGGTCGGCGACTTCGTCGTCGGCTCGTTTTTCGCCTCCGACAACACCTGCCCGATCTGCCAGGCGGGCTACCAGTCACGCTGCGTCCATGCCTTCCCGATGGGCGCGATCGGCACGCAGGCGCAATTCGCGCGCATCCCGCTCGCCGACGGCACGTTGGTGGCGACCCCGGACATGCCGTCCGACGACCTGATCCCGAGCCTGCTCGCCGCCTCGGACGTGCTGGGAACCGGCTGGTTCGCCGCTGTTGCCGCCGATGCGGGTCCGGGCAAGACCTTCGCGGTTGTCGGCGACGGCGCGGTCGGGCTGTGCGCGGTGCTCGCGGCCAGGCAGTTGGGGGCCGAGCGGATCATCGCCATGAGCCGCCATCTGGAGCGGCAGCGCCTCGCGCGAGCGTTCGGCGCGACCGAGATCGTGACCGAACGCGGCGATGCGGGCGTGGCGAAGATCAAGGAGTTGACCGACGGGCTCGGCGCGCAGTCCACCGTCGAGGCGGTCGGCACGCAGGAGTCGATGCTGCAGGCGATCCGCTCCACCCGGCCCGGCGGCGCGGTCGGCTACGTCGGCGTCTCGCACGGGGTCGCGTTGCCGGGCGAGGAGTTGTTCTTCGCGGAGGTCCACCTGATGGGCGGCCCGGCCCCGGTGCGGCGCTTCCTGCCGGCGTTGATCGACCTGATTTGCACCCGGCGGATCGACCCGGGCCAGGTCTTCGACCTGACCCTGCCGCTGGATCAGGTGGCGGAGGGCTATCGCGCCATGGACGAGCGGCGGGCGATCAAGGCGTTGCTGATTCCGGCAAGCGCGTAAGGACCAGGTGAGCGACTCGGGCGGTCGCGGCGGGGCGCCGACGATCAGGAGCGTTGAGAACGATGACCGAAGGAAAACACGAAGCGGAGGCTCGGCTGGCGCGATGGGCCGGCGGGCCGTTTGCCTATCTGACCACGATCGGGCGGCGGACGGGCCGGCCCCATCGCATCGAGATCTGGTTCGGCGTGGAGGATGGGCGGCTGTACCTGCTCGCCGGCGGCCGGGAACGGGCCGACCGGGTGCGCAATGTACAGGCGACCCCCCGGGTCACGATCGAACTGGGCGACGAGACGCGCATCGGCGCGGCCCGGATCGTGCAGACCGGCACGGACGACGATCGGCGCGCACGCGCATTGCTGGTCGACAAGTACCGGCAGGGCGACGACCTCGACGAGTGGGGACGCGCCTCGCTCCCCGTCGTGATCGAGTTTTCGGACGAACCAATCGAAGGACAGTGACCATGGCACGCCGCATTCACCTCATTCGCCGCCTGACGCGCCTCTTCCCGGTCATGCTGCTCCTGGCCGGCGTCGCGCCATTCGCGCTCGGCCGCCTCGGCGCCGCGGCGCAGGAACGTCCGGCGCTGATCGTCGACGACGCGGCGACGGCGAATCCCAATCTGGTCGCGGTCGAGGTCGCCGATCCGAACGGCTTCGGCGTGACCGGCCGCACGCTGATGGCGCCGCCCGGCTCCGCCATCTCGGTTGTCGCCGCCGGGCTCGGGGCGCCGCGCTTCATGACGTTCGACGGCGCCGGCAATCTGCTGGTCGCCGCCCAGCAGGACGGCGTCGTCTATCGTTTTCCCTCTGCGAACGGCAAACTCGGTCAGCCGGAAAAACTCATCACCGGGCTGAACCTGCCGTCCAGCGTCGCGCTCTTCACGACCAACGGCCACGACGACCTCTACGTCGGCGAGACGCAGCAGATCGACCGCTACCGCTACGACCCGGCCGGACCGGTCGGTCAGCAGGAAATCGTCATTCCCAATCTGCCGACCGGCGGCCACAGCACGCGCACCGTCGTCTTCGGTCCCGACGGGAAGCTCTATCTGGCGGTCGGCTCGTCCTGCAACATCTGTCAGGAGGAGAATGCGATTCGCGCGACCGTCTCGCGCGCCAATCCGGATGGCCGCGATCTGCGCGTCATCGCCACGGGCCTGCGCAACGCGGTCGGCCTCGCCTTCCAGCCGGGAACCGATCGCCTCTGGGCGACGGTGAACGAGCGGGACAACCAGGGCAACGAGATTCCGCCCGATCTGGTGACGATCGTCAAGGAGGGCGCGAATTACGGTTGGCCGAATTGCATCCCGCCCCATGCGCGGCCGCAGGAAGCGGGGGCCGACTGCGCCAACATCACGCCGCCGACGGTCGGCATTCAGGCCCATTCCGCGCCGTTGGGGCTGGCGTTCCTGAGCGGGAATGGCGTTCCCGCCGACCTGAACGGCGATCTGGTCGTCGCCCAGCATGGCTCCTGGAACCGGCAGC
>JAICJJ010000222.1 GCA_025928535.1 Thermomicrobiales bacterium | reverse complement strand
TGAAGCCTTCGGTCGCGTCGATCACGAGGAGGACGACATCGGCCCGTTCGATCGCCCGCATCGAACGGATGACGCTGACTTGCTCGATTCCCTGCTCGACCCGGCCCCGGCGGCGGATGCCGGCGGTGTCGATCAGCGTCACCGGCTCGCCGGCCCAGATGAGTTGGGTGTCGAGGCTGTCGCGGGTGGTGCCTGGCACGTCGCTGACGATCGCCCGTTCCTGTCCAAGCAAGGCATTGAGCAACCGACTCTTGCCGACGTTCGGCCGGCCGACGATGGCGATCGCCGGCCCTTCGGTTTCGGCTTCTTCTTCCGCTTCCGGCAACGATTCGACGACGCGATCGAGCAGATCGCCGGTGCCCGTGCCGTGATACGCCGAAATCGGGATCGGCTCGCCCAGCCCCAATTCGTAGAACTCGACGACGTTTTCGCGGCGCTGGGCGCTGTCGGCCTTGTTGGCGGCGAGAATCGTCGGCTTGTCGGTGCGGCGCAAGATGTCGGCCACTTCATGATCGCCGGCGTTGACGCCCGCCTTGGCGTCAACGAGAAAGACGATCACATCGGCTTCTTCGATCGCCGCCGTCGCCTGTTCGCGGGTGCGGCGCGCGATTTCGGCCATCGTGCCGGCGGCCGGCGCCTCCCGCTCGTCCTGCAGGCCGCCGGTATCGACGATCGTGAATTCCAGGCCGCCCCATTCCGTCGCGCCATAGACGCGGTCGCGCGTCGTGCCGGGCACGTCTTCGACGATGGCGCGGCGTTCGCCGACCAGACGGTTGAACAGCGTCGATTTGCCGACATTCGGACGGCCAACGACAGCGACGATCGGTTTCGGCACGAGAACTCCGCCGGGCGAACGCCCCCGCTCCAGCGCGGTCAAGGGCGCGGCAAACCAAAATCGAGCCCGGCGCGAAACGCTGCTGCGTCTTCCCCGCCGAGCCGTTGCAGCGAACGAGTATAGCAGAATCGATCGCGGCCGCCGCGCCCGACGGCCGCCAAAATTTGTCGAACGCATCCGATTCCGCTACGCGCTCGACACGACTTCGACGAAGCGGTCAATGCTCCACCGGTCGTTCAGTTCCGTGGCGCAGAGCAGCAGGTCGTGATCGAGTCCAGGATCGAATCGGCCGAGATCGAGGCCGCCGATGATCCCGGCCGCAAGCAGGCGGTCGTTGATCGCCGCCGCCGGTTCCGGCGCGCGGGCGACGAATTCGTTGAAAAACGGCGCATCCAGCGGCAGCGTCCAACCGGGCAGCCCGGCCAGCCGTTCCGCCAGATAGTGCGCGTTGGCGTAGGAGCGTCGGGCGACGTCGCGAAAACCCTCCGGGCCGAGCGTCGCCATGTAAACCGTCGCCGCCGTCGCCATCAGGCCCTGAGTGGTGCAGATGTTGCTGGTCGCTTTTTCTCGTCGGATATGTTGCTCGCGCGTCTGCAGCGTCAAGACGAAGCCGCGCTTCCCCTCGCTGTCGCGCGTCATTCCGGCCAACCGGCCCGGCATCTGCCGGACGAATTTCTGCCGCGTCGCCAGCAACCCGACGTACGGCCCGCCATAACTTTGCGGCACGCCGAGCGATTGCCCTTCTGCGGCGACGACGTCCGCCCCGAGGTCGCCCGGCGGCCGCAGCAGGCCGAGCGGAACCGGCGATGTCGCGACCACCAGGAGCCCGCCGGCCGCGTGGGCGAGGTCCGCGAACGCCTGCACCGCTTCGATGCCGCCGAAAAAGTTCGGATATTGCACGACCAGGCAGGCCAAATCGTCGCCCAGCAGCCCCGCGACATCGTCCGGCCGCGTCACGAATCCCGCGGCCGGCATCGGCAATTCGACGAGATCGAGCGGCAGTCCGCCGAGGTACGTTCGAATCACTTCGCGATAGGCGGGATGGACCGAGCCGGCGACGACGATGCGTTTGCGGTTGCGCGTGCTCGACACGCCGACCAACGCGCCTTCGGCCAGGGCCGTCGCGCCGTCGTACATCGACGCATTGGCAACCTCCATGCCGAAGAGCGCGGCCACCATCGTCTGAAACTCGTAGATCGTCTGCAGGGTGCCTTGCGCCACCTCGGGCTGGTAGGGGGTGTAGGCGGTGTAGAACTCGCCGCGCGAGATGATCTGGTTCACCGCCGCCGGCACGTAGTGGTGATACGAACCGGCGCCGAGAAAGACGTTGCCATTTTGCGGCGAGAGGTTCCGGCCGGCGAGTTCGGCCAGGCGTGCCGCTGCTTCCGGCTCCGACAATTGCGGCGGCAAATCGAGTTCCGGAAAGCGGATCGCGGCCGGAATGTCGGAGAAAAGATCTTCGATCCGCCCGACGCCGATCTCATCGAGCATGGCGGCGCGGTCTTCGTCCGTGTGGGGATTGAACGTCATCGTCGGGTCAACCATCCTGCCGCGCGGGGCGATCTCGGAGCGGGCGCCTGGGTGAATCAGTGGCCGGTCGCCTCGGCGAAGGCGTCGTACTCGGCGGGATTCATCAACTGATCGATCTGCGACGGGTCGGCGACCCGCAATTTCACCAGCCACGCGCGGTCATAGGGTGAGCTGTTGATCAGATCGGGCGATTCGACCGCTTCTTCGTTCCGCTCGATGACCTCGCCTTCGATCGGCGCATAGACATCGGACGCGGCCTTGACCGATTCGACGATGCCGAACGGCTCGTTCGGCGCGACCGCAGCGCCGACGTCGGGCAATTCGAGATAGGTGATGTCGCCCAATTCGTTCTGGGCATGGTCGGTGATGCCGATCGTGACCACGTCGCCGTCGCGACGCACCCATTCGTGGGTTCTCGTGTACCGCAAATCCGCTGGCGAAGCCACTCGATTCCTCCTCGCGCCGTCCGCGCGATCGTTCAGGCGCCGGGGCGTTTGTAAAACGGCGTCTTGATCTGGACCGCCGGAACGGCACGTCCGCGAATCACGATCTCGAGCGGCTTGCCGACGCCCGCGACGTCGCGCTCGACCAACGCCAATCCAATGTTTTCGCCGAGGGTCGGCGACATCGCCCCGCTCGTCACCACGCCGACGGGCCGGCCATCGACCTGCACCTCGTAGCCGTGGCGCGGGGAACCTGATCGTTCCAGCATGCGAAAGCCAACCGCGCGGCGAGGCGGTCCGGCCGCTTTCATCGTCCGCATCGGCTCCGAACCGACGAACGGCCCCTTGTCGAGTTTGACCGCCCAGCCGACCCCCGCCTCCAGCGGACTGATGTCGTCGCTCAGTTCGTTGCCGTAGAGCGGCATGCGCGCTTCGAGGCGGAGCGTGTCGCGGGCGCCAAGGCCGACTGGCACGAGCCCCTCGCTCGCACCCTGCCGCACCAGCGCGTCCCACAACTCGCCGATGCGCTCGACCGGCGTGTAGAACTCGAAACCGTCTTCGCCCGTGTAGCCGGTCCGAGCGACCAAAGCCGGAACTCCGCCGATCTCGCCTTCCACCATGTGGAATCCGGGCAGGGAGGCGAGATCGAGTCCGCACAGTGGCTGCACGATCGCCTCGGCCCGCGGCCCCTGGATGGCGATCATCCCGGTTCGGTCCGACACGTCTTCGACGGTGACATTGAGATCGGTCCGTTCCGCCGCTTTGGTCTGCAGCCAGGCGACGTCGCGTTCGCGATTCGACGCGTTCAGGACGACGAAGTAACCATTGCCGCTCGGCCGACGGTAGATGATGATGTCGTCGATGAGCCCGCCCCGTTCGTTCGGCAAGAGCGAATACTGGGCGCCGCCCGGCTCGAGCGCCGCGACATCGTTGGTCGTCACCGATTGCAGAAACGGCAATGCGTCGGCGCCATCGACCGCGACCTGCCCCATATGATTGAGATCGAACAAGCCGGCCGCGTTGCGCACCGCGTGGTGCTCCTGCAAGATGCCGGCGTATTGCACCGGCATCACCCAACCGGCGAACGGAATCAGGCGCGCCCCGAGCGCGACATGGCGCTCCTTAAGCGGCGTCTCCCGCAGCGGTTCCGCCGCCGTGCCCGTCATCGCGCGCTCCCGCTCGTTCACGACTCCACACGAAGATGCGCGCCGTCGCGGCGCGCGTCCATGGGGATTCTAGGAGCCGCTCGGAAGAGCGTCAACGCGAGCGATGCCCGCCGCGGCCTTCGTCGATCGCTCCTCGCCGGAATCGCCAGATTCGTTGGACGCCTCGCCAGCCGCCGGCAGGAGACCGAGTCGCTGGAAGACGGCATCGACATGCGTGAGTTGCGCCGTTGGATCGAAGAGCCGATCGATCCGCTCCGGCCCCAGTCGTTCCCGCACCTCGTCATCGGCCAGCAGCGCGTCCCGAAGAGATCGGCCCTCGTCCCAGGCGGCGAGCGCATGTCGCTGGACGAGTTTGTAGGCCGCTTGCCGATCCATGCCGGCGTCGACCAACGCCAGCAAGACCGGCTGCGAGTAGATCGCGCCGCCGGTCAATTCGAGATTTCGACGCATCCGCTCCGGATAGACGACCAGGCGCTCGATCAGATCGGTCGCTTCCGCGATCATGAAATCGAGGACGATGCAGGCGTCCGGAAAGATGACGCGCTCGGTCGAACTGTGGCTGATGTCGCGCTCGTGCCAAAGCGCGATGTTTTCGTCGCCGACCAGCGCATATCCCCGCAGCAGCCGGGCCAGGCCGCCGAGCCGTTCGGAGGCGTGCGGGTTGCGCTTGTGGGGCATCGCCGACGAGCCCTGGTTGCCGGGGTCGAACGGCTCTTCCGCTTCCCGCACTTCGGTCCGCTGCAAATGCCGGATTTCGAGCGCCATCTTTTCGATCGTGCCGCCGATCACCGCCAGAACCGACAGGAAAAACGCGTGCCGATCGCGCTGGATGATCTGGGTCGACGCCGGCGCCGGCCGCAGCCCGAGCGCGCGACACACCTCGTCTTCCATCTCCGGCGCGACATGGGCGTGCGTGCCGACCGCGCCCGAAACTTTGCCGACGGCCATGTCGCGCCGCGCCTGAATCAGCCGGTCGATCTGGCGGCCCAGTTCGTCGTACCAGACCGCCAATTTCAAGCCGAAGGTCGTCGGCTCGGCGTGGACGCCGTGCGTCCGGCCGATTGTCACCACATCCTTGTAGCGGACTGCCTGCGCGCCGACGATCTCCCGCAGCCGGGTCAATCCAGCCAGCAGCAGGTCGGCGGCTTCGACAGTGGCGAGCGCGAGCGCGGTGTCGACAACGTCGGACGACGTCAGGCCGAGATGGATGTACCGAGCGTCAGGCCCGACCGATTCGCCGGTCGCCCGCAAGAACGCGATCACGTCGTGATCGACTTCCCGCTCGATCTCCCGCATTCGCCCGAGATCGCACGCAGCCTGTCGGATCGCTCCCATCGCCGGCTCCGGAATCCGGCGACGGCGGCTCCACGCCTCGCAGACGGCCAATTCGACGGCCAGCCAGAGATCGATCTTGTGCGCCTCGCTCCAGATGCGCCCCATAGCGGGCCGCGTGTACCGCTCGATCATCGTCCGCTCCCACGTCGCGCCGACTCCTTGCAAAGGGTACCCGAACCCGGTTGCTCTTCCGGCGATCGGGGCGTAGACTCGTGGCCGACGACGGGATCGGCGTCGCGTCGATCATGAGGAAAAGCGCCGGGACTCGCGCGGAGGCCGCGAGTTGACGAGGTGGGAGTCGATCGAACCCTTC
>JAICJJ010000174.1 GCA_025928535.1 Thermomicrobiales bacterium | reverse complement strand
GATCCTTCTGCCGTGACGTTCTTCATCTTTACCAGCGGCAGCGATTTGCATCTCAAATACAAGATCGGAAAGACGCTGCTGCGTTTTGAAGGGCGCGATGAGTCGGAGTGGCTCGATCTCCCCTCCAGCAGCGAAAGCGACGACGGCAGCGGCGAAGACGATCCCCTCTGGGATCAGGCGATGGACATCGTCCGGCAGCAGGGAACCGCCTCGGCGTCGATGCTGCAGCGGCGGCTCCGGATCGGCTACAACCGGGCCGCCCGCCTGATCGAGCGCATGGAAGACGAAGGCATCATCGGTCCGGCCGACGGCTTGCGCGGCCGGCCGGTGCTGGTCGGCGACGAATGACCGCCGAACGCCGACTTCATCCCCGAAGGTCGAGATGGCGATTCGGCCGTCCGAAGGGCGTCGATTTTCGGTTCACGATGTGGTAACATAATATCCGACGCAAGTCGAGCCTGACTCGATTCGGACACAGGACACCGCCGTGCCAATCTCGGAAACCGCCGCGACCGCGCAGCCGGTCGCCCGCTTGATCGACGAATTCGCCAAATTGCCCGGCATCGGGCCGAAAACCGCTTCGCGCCTTGCCTACCATCTGCTGCGGACGCCGCGCGAAGAATCGGCGGCGCTGGCCGAAGCGATTCTGGACGTGAAAGAACGCATCCGGCTCTGCTCGATCTGTTTCAACACGACCGAAGCCGATCCGTGCGCCATCTGCGCCGATCCGGGGCGGGACAAGGCGATCTGCGTGGTCGAAGAACCGCTCGACGTCGTCGCGCTGGAACGCACCGGCCAATTCAAGGGGCGCTACCACGTGCTGCATGGCGCCGTCTCGCCGGTGGAAGGGATCGGCCCCGACAAGTTGAAGATCCAGGAATTGCTGGCCCGGGTTCGCAGCGAATCGCCGGACGAAGTGATCGTCGCGACCAATCTCGATCTGCCGGGCGAAGCGACCGCGACCTACCTGCATCGATTGCTGGCGCCGCTCGGCGTCAATGTGACGCGCCCCGCCAGCGGGTTGCCGGCCGGCGGTGACCTGGAATACGCCGACGAGGTCACGCTCGGGCGCGCCCTCGTCGGCCGACGGACGTTGTGACGAGGCGAATTTGGCGAATTCCGGACTCGCGGAGTACCCAAGGGGGGTCCGTACGGGAACGTGCGTGCTAAACTCGTCACGAATGGTCACTCTGACTGGCGTCGTGACCGGTTCGAATCTCATCGGAAGCAGCGCGGCCGGAGAAGCCGAACGCCGCGACGATGAGGAACGGCTGCGGCCGGACGGGCCGGCGTCCGATTTCGAAGCGCGGCCGAACGCGCCCCAGCCCGATTCGATTCCGCTGGCGGTCCGCGCCATCCGGCCGCGCGATGTCGTCCCGGTCGCCCGCCTGAAACCGCTCTATCGGTTCCACCAGCCCGACCTTCAGATCATGGCCTACGGCCCGCTCCGGTGGGGCGTTCGCGCGGCGGCGCCGATGATCGGCGGCCGGACGCCGGCGTTCGTCGCGCGCTCGGGCGACCGGTTGGTCGGCTTCGCCCAATTCGCGGCGGCGCCGCCGGATCAGCGGTGGGTCTTGCTGGCGCTTGGCGGAACCCTCGGCGTCTATGACGTCGAGCCGGTCTGGGAAGAGTTGCTGGCATACGCGGTGCGAAACGCCGGATTGCGCGGCGTCAAACGGCTCGTCGCGCGGGTCCCGGTCGATCTGCCGGTGGGGCGGGTGTTGCAGCGGCGGGGTTGGCATCCATTCGCGAACGAGACGATCTATCAGGCGCGCGATCCACGGCAGCGGGGCGGCTCCGGCCGTCTGCGTCGGCAAACGCAGGCCGACACCTGGGGCGTCCACCAACTCTATTGCCTGATCGCGCCGCGGGCGGTGCAGGAAGCGGAGGCGCTGACGAGCCACCGCTGGGACATCGACGCGGCGCCCCGGCCGCGCGGCGTGACGACGAGCGCCTGGGTCGCCGACGAAGGACACGACATCGTCGCCTACATCGGCGCCCGCTCGCGCGGCGGGACGCATCTGCTCGACATCCTCATTCGGCCGGACCGGCGCGACGCGCTGCCGGGGTTGCTCGACGACGCCATCGCTCGCCTGCCGAATCGGCCGCATCGCGTCGTCTGCGCGCTGCGCGGCTACCAGGCCGAACTCGGCTCCGTCTTCGAGCAACGCGGTTTCGATCGGGCGCTGGAGCAGGACGTTCTCTTGCGCTACACGACCGCGACGGTCCGCGCGCCGGCCCACGAAGGATTTCCGTTCCATGTCGAAGTCCGCGAAAAGATGCCCCAACGCGTGCCGACCTTCCTGCAGCGCCATCTTGGCGACGAGTCGTCCAATTGAGCCGGCGAAAGGAGGAGCGTCGCTCGTCGTCTGTCATCCCTCGCTCGGAAAGCGGCGGCGTTGACTCGCAGCAGCGCCATCTGAGTTGAGCGTTCAGGAGCGACCGTTGAGCAGCATGCCGCAGAGGCCCCATCCCGTGTTCGAACGCCGAGACTACGAATTGGAGATCACCGACAACCTCCAGGATTTGCTGGCGGTCTTGCCGCCGCATCTCGTCGAAGCGCTCGCCGCGATCGACCCGCAACTCGACGCTGGCGCGCTCGTGGAGATCGTGATGGATCTCGGCCGCCGGCCGGAAGCACGCTTCGCCAACGGCGAGGTCGATCTCCTGAATCGGGAGGTGACGCGGGACGATCTGGCGTACGTGGCGGAACGAATCGGCCAATTCGGCGACGACAACCGCGCCGGGATCGAACGAACGCTTCACCGCATCTCCGCGATTCGCAATCGCAGCGGCGACATCGTCGGGTTGACCTGCCGCATCGGCCGCGCCGTCTACGGCACGATCGCGATCATTCGCGATCTGATCGAATCGGGCGAGAGCATCCTCCTGCTCGGGCGGCCGGGCGTCGGCAAGACGACGATGCTGCGCGAGAGCGCGCGCGTGCTGGCGGACGAACTGCGCAAGCGCGTGATCATCGTCGACACCTCGAACGAAATCGCGGGCGACGGCGACATTCCGCACCCCGGTATCGGCCGGGCGCGGCGGATGCAGGTGCCGACGCCGGTGGCGCAACACGCGGTGATGATCGAGGCGGTCGAAAACCACATGCCGGAAGTCGTCGTCATCGACGAGATCGGCACCGAGCTCGAAGCGCTCGCCGCCCGCACGATCGCCGAGCGGGGCGTGCAGTTGATCGGCACGGCGCATGGCAACAGCCTCGAGAATCTGATGATGAATCCGACCCTGTCGGATCTCATCGGCGGCATCCAGTCGGTGACGCTCTCGGACGAAGAAGCGCGTCGCCGCGGGACCCAAAAATCGATTCTGGAGCGCAAGGCGCCGCCGACCTTCGGCATCATGATCGAAATCATCAGCCGCGACGAAGTGGCGGTTCACTCGGACGTGGCGGCGACGGTCGACGCGATCTTGCGCGGGATGGCGCCGCGGACCGAATTGCGCCGACGCAGCGAAGATGGGTCGGTGACCGTGGGCGCGATCGAACCCCGGCGCGAGCCGAGGCCGATCCGCAACGGGCGCGAACAGCCGCGCGAAATCGTCGACATTTCGACCCGGAAGCCGAGCCGGGAGGTCGAGCCGGCGCGGCCGGAGGACTTCGATCTCGCGCCGGCCCTCGCCGAGTCGCCGCCGATCCTGCCCCGCAATCGCGGCACGGAAGGCAAGCCATTCCGAATCTATCCGTTCGGGGTCAGCCGCAACCGGCTCGAACAGGCGATCGCCCAATTGGCCGTGCCGGCGGTGGTGGTTCGCGATCAGCGAGACGCCGATCTGGTGATGACGCTCAAGAATTACTTCCGCCGCAAGCCGCAGCCGCTGCGGGAAGCGGAAGCGCATGGCACGCCCATCTACGTGTTGCGCGCCAACACCGGCGTGCAAATGGAATCGGTGTTGAGCGGTCTCTTTCCGAACGCCCTGCCGCGGCCCGGTTCGGGCGAGCGGGTCGTGAGCGCGCCGCCTGCGTTCGAACCGGTCGCCGATGCCAACGGACGCCAGAGCGACGATCCGGTGGTGCGGGCGATCGCGGAAGCGGAAGAAGCGATCGATTCCGTGATGCAAGGCGGCCCGCCGGTCGCATTGTCGCCGCAGGCGACGCCGATCCGCCGGCTGCAGCATCAACTTGCCGAGCGCTACAACATCGGGTCGCGCAGCCGCGGGCGCGAGCCGCATCGGCGAGTCGAGATCTACCACGACCGCGGTCGTTGATCGCCGGCATGCGTGGTCGGTTCATCGTCTTCGAAGGCCCGGAGGGGTCGGGAAAGAGCACGCAGGCGCGACGGCTCGCCGATTGGCTTCGCGGCGGCATTGCCGACGTCGTGTTGACGCGCGAGCCGGGCGGCACCGCGCTCGGCGAGCGCATCCGCGCGCTTCTCCTGGCCCACGACGCCTATGCTATGCTCCCCGAAGCCGAAGCGCTTCTGTATGCCGCCGCTCGTGCCCAGCACGTAGGCGAAGTGGTGCGGCCGGCGCTCGAGCGCTCGGCGGCGGTGGTGTGCGATCGATTCGTCGACTCCTCCATCGCCTACCAGGCCGGCGGCCGCGGCTTGCCGATCGAAGAGATCGTGGCGATCCAGCGCCTGGCGATCGGCGACGTGCGGCCCGATTTGCGGCTCCTGCTCGATTTGCCGGTGGTCGAGGGATTGCGTCGCCGCTTCGCGGCGGGCGAGGAGATCAATCGATTCGATCGGGCCGAGACCGCGTTTCACGAGCGCGTGCGGAGCGTCTACCTGCGATTGGCCGAAGCCGAGCCCGGAGCATGGGTGGTTCTCGACGCGGCACGGCCGCCGGATGAAGTGTTTCGGGACGTGATCGCGGCCATCGAGGAGCGGTTGCCCGATCTTTGGTCCGTGGTCGTGGCCGGCGCTCGGCCGGCGACGGCCGGGGGTATGGAATGAAACTCGTGGTCGCGGTCGTGCAGGCGCGGGATGCGGACACGCTGGTCCAATCTCTCGTCGAGCAAGGATATTACGCCACCCAGGTCAACAGTTCAGGCGGATTCCTGCGGGAGAGCAACGTGACGTTGCTGATCGGCGTGCAGGAGCATCTGGTGCCTGACGTGATTCGCACCGTTCGGGAGAGTTGTCAGGCGCGGACGCGCTACGTCAACCCGTTGATGCCGATCGTCGAGCCGGCGGAATTTCACGTCGCCAGCCCGGTCGAGGTCCATGTCGGCGGGGCGACGGTGTTCGTGCTCGATGTCGAACGGTACGAACGCGTGGCCTGAGGCCGTGCGGCCGGCGACCGACCAGGGGGAAGAGGTTCGTGCTTGAACTGGCCGCTCGCGCCGCGCAGATACTCGTCGCTCTCGGCGGCGCCTATCTCGTCGCGCTCTGGTTCGTGCTCATCGTCTGGACGTACCGCGACATCGAAGCGCGCAGCGGCAGCGTCCTGACGCAGGTCTTTTCGACGTTGCTGGTGGTCCTCTTTTTCATCCCGGGCGTCTTGCTTTATCTCCTGCTTCGGCCAAAAGAGACGCTCGATCAGGCGTTCCAGCGTTCGCTGGAAGAAGAATATCTGCTGCAGGATCTCGAAGACCTGCCCCATTGCCCGACCTGCCACCGCAATGTCGCCGACGACTACATGCTCTGTCCCCATTGCCACACGCAGATTCGCCAGCCATGCCCGAGTTGCGCGCGCCTGGTCGATGTTCGCTGGAATGTCTGTCCCTATTGCGCCGCGCCGCAGCATGGCCAGCCCGAAATCGCGGCGCGCGTCGAAGCGCCGGCGCCGCGCTGGAACGCGCCGCCGGCGCGTCGTCGCCGCGTCCCGGAGACCGATCGCGGCGCGCTCGCCGCTCGCGCCGAAAAAGCCGGCGCGGCGGCGGCGCCGGAACCGACGGATCGGACGGCTCTGCCCGCCGCGCCGGACGATGTTGCGGCGGCCCCGGTCGCCAGCCGGAGCATTGTCCGCCCGCTCGACCGCTTCAGAGGCCGGTTCACCCAACCGGCGGCGGAGGCTCCGGACATCGATCTCGGCGGCGCGGCGCCGACTTCGCCGCTGGGGGCGAGCCTTGGCAGCGATCTCTTGCGCGGCATGAGTTCCTATCAGGCGCTCGGCGGCGCCAGCGGCCGCAATGGCGCGGCGCGAGACGGCGCGGAACCGGCCACGCCGGAGTCGACGCCGGCGTCGGACGGCAGCGATGGGACGACGAAGACGGGCGGCGCCTGATCGCCTGATCCGGAGCGCTGGGCAGGCTCCGCGCGCCGTGCTATAGTCTGCCCCGCGGGAAGATTCCCCGATAGCTCAACGGTAGAGCGGCCGGCTGTTAACCGGTAGGTTCTAGGTTCGAATCCTAGTCGGGGAGCCAGG
>JAICJJ010000268.1 GCA_025928535.1 Thermomicrobiales bacterium | reverse complement strand
TTGGGCATCGTGACAATCGTCGGCATGCGGTTTCTCCCGGCCATGGCGGACCGCCCGCTCCAGCGCGCGGCCCGGGTCGTTTTCGGCGAACGCTTCGCGCAGTCTAACGGATCGACCGCACCGCCTCGACGATCCGCTCGGGGCTGGGCACGTAGAGCTGCTCGAGGGGCGGGCTGAACGGCACCGGCGTATGGGGGGCGGTCACCAGTTTGATCGGCGCGTCGAGCAGATCGAAGCCCTTGTCCGCGACCATCGCCGCGATGTCGGCGGCGGCGCTGCAGCGCGGGTTGTCTTCGTCGACGATGACCACGTGATGCGTTTTCGCCACCGATTCGAGGATCGTGCCCTCGTCGAGCGGCGAGAGCGTCCGCGGATCGACGACTTCGGCTTCGATGCCTTCGGCGGCCAGCGTGTCGGCGGCTTTCAACGCTTGCTGCACCATGCGGGAGATCGCGACGATGGTGACGTCGTCGCCGGGTCGCTTGATGTCGGCGACGCCAAAGGGAATGCCTTCGTCGCCTTCCGGCACGTCGCCTTTCGTGCCGTAGAGCACCTTGTTCTCGAAAAACATGACGAGGTCTTCGTCGCGAATCGCCGTCAGCAGCAACCCTTTGGCGTCGGCCGGCGTGGAGGGGATGACGGTCTTGATGCCGGGCATGTGGGTGAAGACGGAGTAGTGGCACCCCGAATGCTGGGCCGCCGCGCTGACCCCGGCGCCGATCTGGGTGCGGATGACGACCGGGCACGACGCCTTGCCGCCGAACATGTAGCGGAACTTGGCGCCCTGGTCGAAGATCTGATCCATGCAGCAGCCGAAAAAGTCGACGAACATCAATTCGGCGACGGGGCGCAAGCCGGTGGCTGCCGCGCCGATGGCGGCGCCGATGAACCCCGCTTCCGTGATCGGCGTGTCGAGCACGCGATCCCGGCCGAATTCCTGAACCAGGCCCTTGGTGACGCCCATCGGCCCGCCCCAGGCGTCGTCGTTGACGAGGTGGTCGACCATCGCCCCGCCGGCGATGTCTTCGCCCATCAGGACGACGCGCGGGTCGTCGCGCATCGCGATCCGGAGCGCTTCGTTGATCGCTTGCTGATAGGTCATCTGGCGCGTCGCGGCGGCGACAACCATGATCGTTTCCCCCTCGGTCCGAGCCGGTTTTCGCGCGGATCGCCGGCTAGTACGAAACGTAGACGTCGGTCAGCGCTTCTTCCGCGTCCGGGAAAGGCGCGGCCTTGCCCGCCTGCCAGGCGTGGTCGAGTTGGTCGTGGACGCGCTGGTCGATGGCGTCGAGTTCGTCCGCCGTCGCGATGCCGTGTTCGATCAGATGGGCGCGAACGGCGGCGATCGCGTCGCGCTCCTTGTAGCGGTTCAATTCTTCTTCGGTGCGGTAGGTGACCTGGTCGCCCTGGAAATGGCCGTAATAGCGATACGTCTTCGCTTCCATCAGGGTCGGGCCTTCGCCCCGCCGCGCGCGGCCGATCGCTTCGGCGGCGGCTTCGTGGACGGCGAAGAGATCGAGGCCATCGACGACGACGCCCGGAACTTCGTAGGCGCCGGCGCGGTTGGCGATGTCCGACGCCGAGCAGTGATAGCGCACCGGGGTCGATTCCGCGTAGCCGTTGTTTTCGCAGACGAAGACGACCGGCAATTTCCAGATGGCCGCCAGATTGAGGCTTTCATGGAACGTGCCCTGATTGGCGGCGCCATCGCCGAAAAAGCAGACCGCGACGCCGCCGGTGCCGAGCGTTTTCGCCGTCAGCGCCGCGCCGACGGCGAGCGGCATGCCGCCGCCGACGATGCCGTTCGCGCCGAGCATGCCTTTCTCGACGTCCGCGATGTGCATCGAGCCGCCCTTGCCTTTGCAGACGCCGGTCGATTTGCCCATCAGTTCGGCGACCATGCCGTCGATGTCGACCCCCTTGGCGATGCAATGGCCATGGCCGCGGTGCGTCGAGGTGATCACGTCGCGGTCGGTCAACTGGGAGCAGATGCCGACGGCGACCGCTTCCTCGCCCGCGTAGAGATGAACGAAGCCGGGAATCAGGCCCGCGGCGAAGTTTTTCCCAGCCAGGTCTTCGAAGACCCGGATTTGCATCATCCGCTCGTACATGTCGAGCAGCCGTTCACGATCGATTCCGGCAATTCCGGCGTCGGTGTCCGTGGCCGACATGGTCGCCTCCATCGAATCAGTGGTCGTCGTCACGAGGGCCGACGGCGGCGCCCCGGACTCGAAGTTGGCCGAGAGTGGCTGGCGGGGGTTATACAGCGCCATCGCCCCGCCCACAAGCCCCCGCCCCCGCGGGGGTTGACGGAGTTCGACCGGAGGAGTAAGCCATCTCCGGGAATTGCGGGCGGGCCGCCGCGGGCGGGTCGGTTCGGGATGGGGCGCTTCATGCCGGGTCGGGTTCTGTGTTTGCTGCGCGTCGCGGCGATCGTCATTGTCACGCTGGTCGCGCCGCTCGGTATCGCAATCAATGGGAATGCTCCCCGGTCGGCTTCGGCCCAATCCGCGCCCTTTTTCACCGACGGCACGCCGGGGTGCATGCAGGTGGCGCTCATTTTCAATGTCGGCGCCGGCTATACCCCGGCGACGAGCGTGTTCGACACGCTCGGGGCGTACGGCGTGCCGGCGACCTTCTTCGTGATGGGCTGGCTGGCCGACCAGAATCCGGACCTGGTGCAACAGATGTCGTGGTATGGCCCGGTCGGGAGCCATGGTTACGATCCGCCCGAATTGACGACGCGCTCGGACGACGATGTCGCCTCGGACATTGCCGCCTCGACGACATCGATCGCGAACGCGCTCGGCTACGCGCCGGCTCCGATTTTCACCGGCTTCGCTGGCGCGACCGACGATCGCGTGCGCTGGATCGCCGCCAACCAGGGCTACACGACGATCGGCTGGGGGGTCGAATCGGGCGATTGGACCTGGGACGCCACCGCCGATTCGGTCTATTCGAACGTGATGTCGAGCGTCTACGACGGCGCCATCGTCGAATTGCACATGGATTCGCCAACGAGCACCTGGTCGACGGCGACGGCGCTGCCCTGGATCATCAGCGATCTGCAGGCGCGCGGCTACACCCTGGTGTCGGTCCCGCAGATGATGGGCGGCTGTTGATGGCCGGGTGCGCGTCAATGTTTTGCGTCGGGCGCGGCGCCTCGCAGCCTGGTCATCCTGAGCCGCAGCGAAGGATCTCGTCGTTGCATTGCTTGGGGGAACGAGATGCTTCGACAAGCTCAGCATGACGGGGGTGCGGCACCGCCGCAAGAACCCGGCGCACACCCTTGACGTCTCGCAGGACTGACCCACATCGTCCATAGTTCATAATGGAGAAGGCGCCGGCGCGAGCCCGGCGTCGAGGAACGAGGGCGGGGTGGGCGACGTGGCGGATTCGATCCAGCAACTCTTCGACGCGATCGTCACGCGCTACGCCATTCCCAACGAACAAAAAGACGTCGATCTCAACGCCTCGGCGGCCGACGACGAAGCGGCCGACAAGGCGGCCGTCGCGAACGCCGAATGGGATCGCCTGGCCCCGCTCGCGGCTCCATTTCAGGATGCGCTGATGCGGGCCTACAACGCCGCGAAGCGGGGCGAGCCGTCCATCTCGCTTGACGATCGCCAACCGGACCAGAACGCGATGGCCGAAGCGTTGATTCAACTCCTCGTCGCGCACGATCTGGCCGAAGCGACCAGCGCCGAAACCGAGCCGATGCACTACGTCTACACGATCACGGTCGATTGGTCGAAGCTCGCGCCGGTCGCCGCCGAAGCCGGCGTCGATCTCGACGCTACGCTGGCGCGTCGGTAGCCTGCTGGACATGAGCGACCAGGACCAGTCGACGGCTTCCACCAATGCCGGGGCGGACGCCGAATCCGAGGATGTGGACGCAGAGGTCCGCCGCTTTGCCGCCCGGCATCGCCTCAACTTCCGGAATGCCGGTCTCCTTCGCCTGGCCTTGACCCATCGCTCGGTGCTGAACGATCTTGGCGACGAACTGTCTCAAGGCGCGGCGCCGGCGACGCTGATGAACGAACGGCTCGAGTTTCTCGGCGACGCCGTGCTCGGCCTGGCGGCGGCCGACTATCTCTACGCGGCCGATCCGGACGCGGACGAAGGAACGCTGACGCGCCGGCGCGTCGCGCTGGTGCGAACCGAAACGCTCGCCGGCTGGGCGCGGGAATTGGGGCTCGACGAAGCGCTGATGCTCGGCCAGGGCGAGCGAGCGAACGACCGTATGCTCTCGGGCGCGTTCGAAGCGATCGTCGGCGCCATCGCCCTCGACCGAGGCTACGCCGCTGGTCAGCGGTTCGTCCGCCGGTTTCTCGCCCGGGACGCCGAAACGCTGATCGACGCCGGCGTGGCGGCGGCGAATCCGAAAGGACGACTGCAAGAGGCGTTGCAGGCGCGCTATCAGATCGGCCCGACCTATCGGGTGATCACGGCCGAGGGACCGGCGCACGAGCGGACCTTCACGGTCGAGGCGAGCGTCCATGGCACGCCGCTTGGAGTCGGAACAGGCGCCAGCAAGCGCGAGGCGGAGCAGCGCGCCGCCGAAGCCGCACTCGCGGCAATTCCTGAGAAACTGGACGCATGAGGCGGCGCCGCTGCGACAGGCATGGGGCCAAGGCGGCGACGCCGCCGGGTCGAGCGCGGATTCACGGCTGAGGAGCGTGCGGTGGCCGGGCATTACGACGAATTGATGATTTTCACCGGCAACGCCAACCCCGGTTTGGCGGAAGAAATCTGCTCCTACATCGGCATCCCGCTCGGACGGGCCGAGGTCTTCAAGTTTTCCAACGACAATACCTTCGTGCGCATCCTCGAAAGCGTCCGCGAAAACGATGTCTTCGTGGTGCAGTCGTTTTCGACCCCGATCAACGATTCGATCAAGGAAATTCTGATCATGGTCGACACGATGAAGCGCGCGGCGGCGGGGCGCCGCACCCCCCGAAACCCCCATTTAGGGTTTTGCCGGACC
>JAICJJ010000399.1 GCA_025928535.1 Thermomicrobiales bacterium | reverse complement strand
CGAGCGCGCCGACCGCATTTCGTCGTTAGCGCATCCCGGCCGCTGTTCGAGCGGGCGAGCGTCGGCAACCTCGGCGCCCACCTGTCCGATGCGCCCATGCGTCACGCGAGGGGGGCGAAGTCATGGCGGACGACGACGCCAGCGAGCCGTCGCTGCTGGCCGCGCGGCGCGCGTTGGCGTTTGCCGCGTCGCCGATCAGCATGGTCATCACCGATCCGACGCAGCCGGACAACCCGATCGTCGACCTCAACCTCGCCTTCGAACGCCTCACCGGATATGCCCGCGGCGAAGCGCTCGGCCGCAATTGCCGCTTTCTGCAAGGCCCCGATGCCGATGCGACGGTTGTCGCCCGCCTGCGGGACGCCGTGGCGGAGGGGCGCTCGGCCGTCGCGACGATCCGCAATTACCGCAACGACGGCGCGCCGTTTTGGAACGAAGTGCGGATCACGCCGCTGTGGGACGCTGACGGTCGCCTCCGTCAATTCCTCGGCGTCCAGACCGATGTCACGGCCCGCGTGGAAGCGGAACAGACCGTGCAGGCGCAGGAAGCGGACAGCCGCGCCGCCTTTGTCCACGCCGCAATCGGGATGGCGCTGGTCGCGCTCGATGGCCGCTGGCTGCGGGTCAACCCGGCGTTGTGCCGCCTGACCGGCTATGCCGAAGCGGAACTCTTGACCAAAACCTTTCAAGACATGACTCACCCCGACGATTTGGCGGCTGATCTGGCGTATGTCGAGCAGTTGCTCGCTGGCGTGATCGCGTCATACGAGATGGAAAAGCGCTACCTCCGCAAGGATGGCGCGATCGTCTGGGTGCTGCTCAGCGTCGCCCTCGCGCGCGACCCGGCCGGTCGGCCACTCCACTTCATCTCACAGATCCAGGACATCACGGTGCGCAAGACCGTCGAAGCGGAGTTGCTGGCCGAACGCGACTTGCTCCAGCGCCTCATCGACGCGCTGCCCGATCCGGTCTGGGTCAAAGACGCTGCCTCGCGTTTCGTCCGCCTCAATCAGGCGACGGCGCGACAGCTTGGCGCCCCGTCGCCGACGGCAGCGACCGGCAAGACCGATTTCGACTTCTATCCGGCCGCCCTGGCCGAAGAGTTTTACGTGGATGAGCAGCGCGTGCTGACCACTGGCGACGGGCTGCTCAACAAACTGGAACGGCTCCCCGTCGGCGCGTCGGCGATCTGGTCACTGACAAGCGTTGTGCCGCTGCGCGGCGCATCCGGCCAGGTCGTCGGCATCATCGGCAGCGGCAAGGACATCAGCGCCCAGCGCCAGGCGGAAGCGGCGCTCCAACGCAGCGAAGCCGAGTACCGCACCCTGATCGAGCAATTGCCGATCCTGGTCTACCGCCAGCCGGTCAATCCGGCGGAACGGCGTCGCTATGTCAGCCCCCAGGTCGGCCAGCTCTATGGCTACACCCTGGAAGAGTGGCACGCCACGCGGTTGACGCGAATGCATCCGGACGACGCGCCGCACGTCTGGGCGGAGGTGGCCCGGACCGATGCGACCGGCGAGCTCTTTCGCGTCGAGTACCGGGAGCGCACCGCCGACGGTCGCTATCTGTGGGTCCACGACGAGGCGGTGCTGATCCGGGACGCGACGGGCGCGCCGGACTACTGGCTCGGCGTCAAGCTCGACATCACCGATCGCAAGCGGATCGAACAAGAGTTGCAGGTGGCGAAAGAGACGGCCGAGGCCGCGAACCGGCTCAAAGGCGAGTTCATGGCGACCATGAGCCACGAACTGCGGACGCCGCTCAACGCGATCATCGGCTACGCCACGCTGCTGCTCGATCCCCGCGCCGATTCCTTGACGGCCGACCAGCGGCAAGACGTCGAGCTCATCCTCCGCGGCGGCCGCCGCCTGTTGAGCCTGATCAATGACGTGCTCGATCTGTCGCGCCTCGAAGCCGAGCGGTTGCCGCTGCAGCGCGTGCCGACCGATCTCGCCGCCGTCCTGGATGAGGCGCTCGCCGACATCGCGCCTTTGGCGGCCGCGAAAGGGCTGCCGCTCGTCGTCGAGCGGTCAACGGCGTTGCCTCCGATCCTGGCAGATGGCGACCGGCTGCGGCAGGTCTTCGTCAATTTGCTGAGCAACGCCGTCAAATTCACAGACGCCGGGCAGGTCGTCGTGCGGGCGGTTGTCGGCAAGGCGGCGGTGGAGATCACCGTGCGCGACACCGGCATCGGCATTCCGCCGACGGCTCTGCCGCACATCTTCGACGACTTTCGCCAAGCCGAGACGGGGATGACCCGCAAGTACGGCGGGAGCGGTCTCGGTCTGGCCATCAGCAAGCGGCTGGTCGAATTGCACGGCGGGACGATCGCGGCGACGAGCGAGCCGGGCATCGGCAGCGTCTTCATGGTGCGCTTGCCGCGGAACGCGACAGCCATCCGGCCGCGCCCGCCAGCGACCCGCCGCTTCGGAGCGCCGCGCCGTGCCCAGCGGCAGCGCTAGCCGCCGGAACGCCGTCCCTCACGGCGGAAGTGGCGTCCGCGACCGCCGGTCATGGCGGCCGGCGCCGAGAGATGCCGGGCGCCGCTCGCCGTCAGCCGGCCGTTCCGTCCGATGCCGCCTTGGCGGTCCCGGACATGAACGGCACGCCGTCCATGGCGGCCCGCCGGCTCGCTCGGCGGCGACGTCCACTGCAGTCGCCCGGCAACCGCAGCGAGCAAGGCGTCCATCTCATACGGCTTGAACAACACCTGACAGCCAAGGGCGGTCAAGACGGCCTGCGCTTGCGTGACGCCATGAACCGCCGCCGAGACGAGCAGCGCCGGTATCTGCGTGGTGCACGCGTCCGCGCGCAACGCGGCGAGGAAGGGTAAGGCGCGCGGTTCGCCGCTATACCAATAGTCCAACACAATCAGGTCGGGAGCGAGCCGGGCGATCTGGGCAGGCGTCAATTCGGGCGTCGACGCGGTCGTGACGGCGTGTCCCGCCAGCCGCAGAATGCGCTCAGCCAGGCGCAGCGAGGCTGGATCGTCGTCGATCACCAGGATATGGCGGGTCACCATGCCGGCTCCGTCCGCGGGAAGAGGAAGCGGCCACAGTCTTCACCATGCCGGACGCGGCGACCGCGGTCAAGCCGATCGAGATGAAATCGACGCGGCGCGACCGTGAAAAAACGATGAAAGGGCGCCGTCATCGGCGGCGAGCGACGAGGCGACCGGCTCCGGCGAGAAGGTCTCTCGTACAATCGGCCGCAGGCGGATTGGCGTCGCAACGCGAGGGAGAGCAAGCGTGACGCGGGCGGTCGTTCTCGGCGTCGATTCGAGCACCCAATCGACCAAGGTTCTCGCTGTCGATGCCGAAAGCGGCGCTGCCGCCGGCGAAGGCCGCGCGCCGCACACCGGCCTCGACGTGCAGAACCCGCTCGACTGGTGGGCGGCGTTGCGCGACGCGATCCGGGCGGCGGTCACGTCCGACATGGACGTCAAGGGGATCGCCGTCGCCGGCCAGCAACATGGCCTCGTCACGCTCGACGCCGCGGGGCACGTCGTCCGGCCAGCGCCGCTCTGGAACAACACCGACGCCGCGCCCGACGCCGAACGGCTCAACGCCGAAGCCGATTTCGCGGGAGCCGTGGGCACGCGTCTCGTCGCTTCG
>JAICJJ010000188.1 GCA_025928535.1 Thermomicrobiales bacterium | reverse complement strand
CGGCGTGTTGACGCTCCTCTCCGGGATCGTGGTCATCGGCGTGATGACCGAAACGCTGGCGGCGCGCGCCAAGGCGGCAGAGCCGGCGCGGCAAGGAGCGACGGCATCGCAATGACGAGGCGGCTGGCGGACCAGCGTCAGATTCCCTCGGCCGTGGACAACGCATTCCTCCCGCCGGCGCTGCGGCGGCCGCTGGAAGGTCAGGGCTTGACGGCGCGAAGATCGACGCCCTGGGTGACGAATTCGGCGGCGCTGCTCGCGGCCGGCGCATCGGAAAACGTGTCGTAGCGCCGCGGGGAGAACGCGATGTCGACGAAGCCGGCGGCCGCCAGGAGGGAGCGTAGCTCTCCTTCCAGGAGAGCGCCGGCAATTCAGCCGGTCCAGAGGGCGATGTCCTGTTTCGCCTCCTCCGGCACGGCCAGGCCGACGACGATGTCGGCTATCTGCAGCCGACCGCCGGGCCGGAGCACACGAAAGGCTTCGGCCAGCGCCGCCGCCTTGTCCGGGCAGAGGTTGATCACCCCGTTGGAGATGACGACGTCGATGCTGGCGTCGGCGACGGGAAGCGACTCGAGGTAGCCCTCGCGGAACTCGGCGTTGGCCAGGCCGAGGAGCTCGGCATTGGCGCGCGCCTTGGCCACCATCGCCGGCGTCATGTCGATGCCGAGCACATGACCGGCGCGGCCGACCATCCGGGCAGCCAACAAGGCGTCGAACCCGGCCCCGGACCCGAGATCGAGCACGTGTTCGCCGGGAGCAAGGTCGCCCCACGAAAAGGGATTGCCGACGCCGGCGAAGCTCTCGACCGCCCGATCGGGCAACGCCGCGACGCGCTCGGCCGGATAGCCGAGGCGGCCGGCCAGGAAGCGGCCCGTGTGGAAGTGAAACCCTTTCCAGGGGCACGCCGCGACCTCGGTGTATTCGTCCTGGATGGCGGAACGGAGCAGCGCACGATCGAGGGCGACTGTGCTGGCCATGGCGGGCTCCCGGCGAGGATGGCGGCTGCGGTCGGACTGGCCATCGATATGCTCCACTTTAGCGACCCCGTACGATGGGAACAACCAGGGATTCGTGATGGGATCCATCACGTTCGCTGATGGCCCGCGCCCTGCCCTGGTTCCGGCAGCGCTTCAGCCGTCTCCCGTATTGCACGGCGCTTTGCGCTCGTTCAAGATGCGCCGGCACGTCGATCTGGTCGTGTGCACACCCGCCAGCAGGATGGCCCAGGAGAGGACCCCGGTCATGGACTGTGCGCGCTTCGCCACCCTCGCTGCCAGGCATGGATGGGCCGATGAACGCTGACGTGCTGGAGGCGTTGCAGACGAGCCGCGCCTGGATCAACTACTCCCCCGCCCGGCCGTTCGATTTCGTCGCCGGGCAGCATCCCGTGACCGAGTTGCAGTTGCAAATCGAACTGTCGCTGCTCTACGCGCGCGGGTTTCGCGGCCTTGTGACCAATGCGATGACGTATGGCCTGGAAGCCGCCCCCCGCGTGGCCAAACGCATCGGCTTCCACCATGTCATCGCCAAGCTGTGGTGGCCAGATGACGCGACGCTGGAGCGCGAAAAGCACAATGTCGAGCGCGCGATTGGCGACATCGACGCGCTCGTCGTCGGCAACGAAACGGTGCACAAGGCCATGCTCCGCGGGGAACCGGGCGACGAGGCGGTCGCGCGGCTGCGGCAGGAAATGGAGTCCCTGCAGCGCGCCTACGGCAAGCCGGCAACCACGGGCCTGCATCGCGACGACTGGGCGCGCTACCCGCAGATCGCGACCGAGTTCGGCGACTTTGTCTTTCCCAATCTGCAGCCCTGGTGGGTGCAACTCCGCAACAATCCGGACATGGCGGCCGAATGGGTGGTTGAGGTCCTACAGGTGATTCGGGACACGCCGGGCATGCCGGAGGATCGGATCATCGTGATTCAGGAAGCGGCCTACCCCTCCGGCGCGCTGCCCCCGCAATCCACCCCTGGAGCCACCCCCGCCAACCAGAAGCGCTTCGTGCAGCATCTGATCGCGAGCGGCGCGCCCTTCATCTATGGATTCGCCTTCGATGCATGGTTCGCGCAGGCGACCTCGCCGCCGGGAGGCTTTGGCGGCCTCTGGGATGATCGGCGCCGGCCCAAGCCCGTCGTCGCGGCCCTCGATCTCGGCCCGTATGCGTGACCGCCGGACGAACTCGAGTCAAGAGCCAGCATCTCCGGGGCGGACAAGCGCGACGCCCCGGGCCTACGACGCTGGCGGCGCCGCCGGAGCCGGGATTGCTCCCTGCTGCTGCAGGCGACTGAGGTGATCGGCTTGCGTCCAGGTCTCCGTGATCTGCCCACCGGCGAGGCGGTGGACGAAGATCCCGGACCAACTGGCAGGGTGCGCGCTGGGCGGAAAGCCCAGGAACGGCCGCGCCTGCGTTCCCGTCGCCGTCCAGACGATGACCCCGAGGTCGTCGCCGGCCAGAATCTGGTCCGCCGTCACGGTGAGGTCGGGAAACACCTCCGCCACCCGCTGCAGGTTGGCCAGGTCCGCCGCGGCGCCGACCGTGTCGTGGCCAAACGGCCAGTGATGGACATAGTCGGGAGCCAGCAGAGCGGCCAGCGCCGCGTCATCCCGGTGGTTGACGGCCTCCAGATAGGTGGACAGGAGCGCAATCGCCGCCTCCTGCGTCAGCGCCGGATCGCGGCCCGGCCGGCCGGCGGGCGCGACCACGGACGGGGCGGGAGCATCGACCTGGGCGCCGTCCACGCACTTCCTCCTGGTGGGCTGTAGTCTCTCGGGTAGCGCCGCTACGGTAGCATAGGGCGCGTCAGTCGCGAGAGGCAGCGACCCCTCCCGCGCGATGTCGGGAATACCACTTGACAGCCGTTCGTCCCGGATATATGCACCTGCGGACGGAACCGCGCCAGGCGAGCTCGGGCCGAGCCTCGCCCCGATCGGCCGCGAGCCGTCGTCGCCTGTCCCCGGGAGATCGCGCCCGGGATCGATCGTTCCGAGTCATCGCGAGGGATGCGACATGCACGACCGAATGGACCGGAAAGAAGAATTGGCGGCGCTGGCGCGCGCCGCGTTCGAGGGCTCGCTCGACCGGCGCGCCTTTTTCCGCCGGGCCGCCGCGCTCGGTCTCGCCGGTCCCGCCGCGACCGCGATGTTCCGAACCTATCGCGCCGCCGCGTTTCAGGACGCGACGACCACCGCCAGCAATCCGATCACCGTCACCATCGGCGGCACGCCGATCGCCGTCGGCATCGAAGACACCTCGAAAGCGCCCAAAGGCGGCACCTTCAAGTTCGCCCGCGCCTCGGACTCCGACAATCTCGACCCGGTCACCAACGACGGCAACGTCAACATCTGGATCTTCACCAACATCTACGACACCCTCGTGCGGGTGACGCCGGACGGCGCCAATCTCGAACCGGCGCTCGCCGAAAAATGGGACATCTCCAGCGACGGCAAGACCTACACCTTCCATCTGCGTCCAGGTGTGAAATTTTCCGATGGCACGCCGATGAAGGCGAGCGACGTCGTCTGGTCGTTCACGCGGGCCGCCAACGACCCGGAGCAACACTGGACCTTCACCCTCACCGCGTTGAAGCGCGACGACAAGGGCAACGTCCAGGGCATCTCGACGCCGGACGATCAGACCGTCGTCATCGAATTGCCGCAACCCTGGGCGCCGTTCCTCGCCGACATCGCGATGTTCAACATGTCGGTCATCTCCGAGGCGTTCGCCAAGGACGATCCGAAGAAACTGACCGATCAATGCATGGGCACCGGCCCCTTCGCCCTCAAGGAATGGGCGAAAGGCGATCACATCACCCTCGTCAAGAATGCCAACTACTGGGAAGAAGATCTGCCGGTGCTCGACCAGGTGGTCGTCAGCATCGTGGCCGACGACAACGCCCGCATCATCCAGTTGCAGGGCGGCGAGATCGACGGTCTGGACTCGCCCCCCTTCAGCCGGGTCGATGAACTGAAGTCCGATCCCAGCCTCAAGGTCTGGGAATTGCCTTCGACCTACACGAAGTACGCCACGCTCAACAGCGAGAAGGACCCACTCGGCGACGCCAACGTCCGGCTCGCGCTCAATTACGCGGTCGACCGCGACACGCTGATCCAGGTCGTCCTCTTCGGCCTCGGCATTCCGGCCACGTCGTTCATGCCGAAAGGCGCGCTCTACTGGAATCCGAATCTTCCCGGTTTCCCGTACGACGTCGACAAGGCCAAGTCGTTGCTCGCGAAATCGAAAGCGCCGAACGGCTTTCCGCTCGAATTGCAGTCGCTGGCCGGCAGCGCCGACGAAGACGCCCTCGCCAGCGCGCTGAAAGACATGTGGAGCAAGATCGGCGTCGACGTCACCATCACGCCGGTCGAGTCGAGCGTCAGCACCGACAACTACCGGAAAGGCAATTTCCAGGCGCAACTGACGTCGTGGACGAACGACATCATCGATCCGGACGAACTCGTCGCCTACGCCATTTTGCCGTCGGGCTCCAACATGTTCGGCACGCACTGGTCGGACCCGGAAGCCGAGAAACTCGCCAAGCAGGGCGAAGAAGAACTCGATCCGGCCAAGCGGCAGCAGATCTACTATCGGATTCAGGAAATCTTCAACGAGCAGGCGGCGATGGTGATCTTCTATCACCAGCCCTATCTGGCGGCGACGACCGCCAAGGTGCACAACTTCCTGCAGCCGCCGACCGGCCAATGGGTCTGGAAGCAGACCTGGGTCGAGCAGTAGGACGGCAGGGCTGCAACGACGATGAACCGAAGCCGCCTGATCGCCCGCCGCCTGGCGCAGATGATCCCGGTCCTGATCGGGGTCACGCTCGTGGCGTTCGCGCTGTTGCAATTGATTCCGGGCGATCCGGCGGCTTCGATGCTCGGCTTGCACGCCACGCCGGAAGCGGTCGCCGCGTTGCGCCATCAACTCGGCCTCGACCAGCCGCTCTGGAAGCAGTACCTGACCTACCTGGGTGATGTCGCGACCTTCAATTTCGGCACGTCGCTGAAATTCCGGACGACCGTCGCCGCGCTGCTGGCGGATCGGTTGCCGGTCTCGCTCTGGCTCGTGGTCTACTCGGCCGCGTTGACGGCGCTCATCGCGCTGCCGCTCGGCATTCTGGCGGCGCTCTGGAAAGACAGCCTGTTCGACCAGATCGTGCGAGCCGTGCTGATGGTGACGATGGTGATGCCGGCCTTCTGGGTCGGCATCCTGCTGCTGATCGTCTTCAGCCTCCGCTTCGGTCTCGTTCCGGTCGCCGGCGCGGGGGAAGGTTTCGTCGATTCGCTCCATCATCTCTTCCTGCCGTCGCTGACGATCGCGGTCGGCATCGCGCCGGTGCTCGTCCGCTCGTTGCGGACAAGCGTGCTGGAAGCGATGGGCTCGGACTACGTCCGGACCGCCCGCGCCAAAGGATTGGCCGAACGCGCGGTCGTTTCGGCCCACGTGATGAAAAACGCGCTGATCCCGCCGCTGACCCTCTTTGGACTGTCGATCGGCTATCTGATGGGCGGCACGGTCATCGTCGAAAACGTCTTCGGCTTGCCGGGGGCGGGCAAACTGCTGGTCGACGCGATTTCCGCCCGCGACTACCCGGTGGTGCAATCGGAAACGCTGATCTTCGCGGCGCTGGTGATCGCGGTCAATCTCGTCACCGATCTCGTCTACACCTTTCTCGACCCGCGGATCAGCATCAGTTGAGGAGCGCGCCAGAGGTGGACAAGACGGCGACGGCGACGGCGATGGCAGTGGACGGCGCCGCCATGCAGACCAACCCGGCGGGCGGGATCGCCGCGGCGGCTCCAGCCGCCAGCGTCTTGCGGCGCCCGGCCCGGTGGAAAAACCGCAATCTCCTCATCGGCGCGGTGATGATCGTGCTCGTGGTGCTGGTGGCGATCTTCGCGCCCGCCATTGCCCCGCGCGGCCCGCAAGACACCGACTACACGGCCCGGCTGAAGCCGCCGAGCCTCGAGCATCTGATGGGCACCGACAATCTCGGCCGCGACGTCTTTTCGCGCGTGCTCTACGGCGCCCGCATAGATTTGCAGGTCGGGTTGGTCAGCGTCATCTTCCCGTTCCTGATCGGCGGCCTGCTCGGCTGCCTCGCCGGCTACTACGGCGG
>JAICJJ010000031.1 GCA_025928535.1 Thermomicrobiales bacterium | reverse complement strand
GGGCGCCGGTTCCATCTGCCCGGCGCCTTGAAACATCAGATGCGGCACCCGCTTGAATTCGACCGCGATTTCGGTCACCCGGCGCGGCAGCCGCTTGCCGGTCCGCAGAAAGAACGGCACGCCGTCCCAGCGCCAGTTGTCGATCTTCAGGCGCAAGGCGACGTAGGTTTCGGTGTCGCTGTCGGGCGGAATCCCCTTTTCTTCGCGGTAGCCTTCGACCGGCTGCCCGTTGATGTAACCGGCAGTGTATTGCCCGCGCACGACCTGCTGGGCGATTTCTTCCCCCCGCGGCGGCACGACCGAGCGGAGCACCTTCACCTTTTCGTCGCGGACGGCGTTGCCGGTGAAAAACGCGGGCGGCTCCATCGCCACCACCGTCAGCAATTGCAGAAGGTGGCTCTGGACCATGTCGCGTAACGCGCCCGCCGCGTCGTAGTAGCCGCCCCGGTTTTCGATGCCGATGCTTTCGGCGGCGGTGATCTGGACGTTGTCGACGTATTGGCGATTCCAGACCGGATCGAACAACGTGTTCGCGAACCGGAAGGCCATCACGTTCTGGACGGTTTCTTTGCCAAGATAATGATCGATGCGATAGATCTGCCGCTCGGTGAAGGAGAGCGCCATCTCGGCGATCAGATCGCGCGCCGACGCCAGATCGTGCCCGAACGGCTTTTCGACGACGATGCGGTGCCACCCTTCGCTCGGTTCGAGGTAATTCGCCTGCCGCGTGCCGACGGCCGATTCGGTCAGGCCGTGGATGATCGGCAGGTAATACTCCGGCGAGGTCGCCAGATAGAAAAGCCGGTTGCCGAGGGTGTGCCGCTCCTGGTCGCAGCGGTGGAGCGTTTCGCCCAACGCGCGATACGTCGCCGGGTCCTGGAAATCGCCCCGGACGTAAAAGAGACCCTGCGCGAAATGGTCCCAGGCGGTCTGCGTGACGGGCGACCGGGCGCCGGCGACCACCGCGTCGTGCATCGTTTGCCGGAAGTCGGCTTCGCTCCAGTCGCGGTGCGACACGCCGACGATGCTGAATCCTTCCGGCAATGGCACGCCGACCGCCAGATCGTAGAGCGCCGGCATCAACTTGCGCGCCGTCAGATCGCCGCTGACGCCGAAGATGACCATCGCGCAGGGCACGGGGATTCGTTCGGCCCCTTCGGTCCGCAGCGGATTTTCCGCTTGCGGCTCCTGCGTCCAGGCGTCGACATTGGCCGACCAGATTTCGGGGGCCGCCGTCAGCGACACAGGTTTGGCATCGACGGACATGGCAGATCCTCGCGGCGACGCGGCGTCGTCGGTCATTCGAACGGCGTCCAATGGGTGTGAAAGACCCCATCCCGGTCGAGCCGCCGGTAGGTGTGGGCGCCGAAATAGTCGCGCTGCGCCTGAATCAGATTGGCCGGCAGCCGTTCCGCCCGCAGCGAGTCGAAATAGTCGAGCGACGCGCTCATCGCCGGGCAGGGCAAGCCGAGCGCCCGCGCCGCCATCGTCGCCGTCCGCGCTCCGGGGGCGGCCGCGTTGAGTTCGGGCGCGACGTTCGGCGCCAGCATCAGGTTGGCCGGTTGCTCCGGCCCGGAAAAAGCGGCCCGAATCTGGTCGAGCAAGGCGGCGCGGATGATGCAGCCCCCTTTCCAGATGCGGGCGATTTCGGCCAGATTCAGATTCCAGGCGTAGGCGTCGCTGGCGGCGCGCATCAGCGCCATGCCCTGGGCGTACGCCGAAATCTTGCTGAAATAGAGGGCGTCTTCCTGCGCCGCCAGCAGAGCATCGCGGGTCAGCCCGTTCGGCAGCCCGCTGGCATCCGGCCCGGTCAGGATCTTGCTCGCCTGCAGCCGCGACTCCCGCATTGACGACATCACCCGCGCCGTGACCGCCGCGTCGATCGTTGGCGCCGGGGAGCCGAGGTCCATCGCGCTGACGCTCGTCCAGCGGCCGGTTCCCTTTTGCTCGGCGGCGTCGAGAATCTGATCGACCAGCGGATCGCCCGATTCCGGGTCCCGCTCGGCCAGGACGGCGGCGGTGACTTCGATCAGGTACGACGCGAGCCGCCCCTGGTTCCAGCGGCGGAAGACGTCGCTCATCTCTTGCGCCGTCAGACCGAGCGCGTGCCGCATGATGTCGTAGGTTTCGGCGATGAGTTGCATGTCGGCGTATTCGATGCCGTTGTGGACCATCTTGACGTAGTGGCCGCTGCCGCCCGGTCCGATGTACGTTACGCAAGGACCGGCGTCCGTCTTGGCGGCGATGGCGGTGAGCATCGGCTCCAGGCGGTCATAGGCTTCTTTCGGCCCGCCCGGCATCAGGCTCGGCCCCCAGAGCGCCCCTTCTTCGCCGCCGGAAACGCCCATCCCGACGTAGTTGAAGCCGGCCGCGGCCAATTCGTCGCCCCGCCGCGCGGTATCGAGGAAAAACGAATTGCCGCCGTCGACCAGAATGTCGCCTGGCTCCAAATGGGGCAGCAATTCGGCGATGACGGCGTCGACCGGCGGCCCCGCCTTGACCATCATGATGATCCGGCGCGGCCGTTCCAGCGAATTGACGAAATCGGCGATGTCGTGGAGCCCGACGATGCCGGCCGCGCCGCCCCGTTCGGCGAGGAATTCATCGGTTCGCGCCGCGGTGCGGTTGAAGACGGCGACCGGAAAGCCGTGGCGGGCGATGTTCATCGACAGGTTTTCGCCCATCACGGCCAGCCCGACGACGCCGACATGCCGCCCCCGGTCGATCGGCCGCTCGCCCTTTCCCGCGCCGCGCTCAGTCATTGGCCGTTCTCCGCTCGTGCGTTCCGATCCAGCCGCCGCGCGCCGTCGCGACGGCCCTGCCCGCATTATCGTCCATTCGCCGCAGCGAGCCGATGCAACGTGCTCATTCACTCGTGTAGGCGCCGGAGCTGCAACGAGACCCGCATCACTGGTCGCCAACTCTATTGGATGCAATATCCGCAAGGAGGACCCGACGGATGAGGCGTCCCTCGCGGAGGCGGCGACACTCGATGCTATCGAAGATGCTCGCCGCGTGCTGCAACAGGGCTCGGACGTAGATCGGCGTCAACGAGGCGAGCCATACCCCCTCGCGTTGCTGCTCATCGCCACTCTGCGCCTCTCCGACGCCGATGCCCAGCAATTGCTCAACGCGGTCGATCAATTGAACAATCACCCCGTCGGCGCCGAGGCGGTCAATGGCGTGCTTGGCAGCGACCTGACAGATGCGCTGCACTTTCCGGTGAGACTTGGCAAATGCCTGACCGAGCCAGAGGAGGTCGCCATCCTCGCCTCGGAGGATGACGTCGCGGTTACCGCTGAGAAGGTGTTTGCAACGGGGGTGGTTGGATCGGATCAGGGAATGGCCGGACGAGCCTGCCGGACCGACCGGACCGATGACGCGTGGCGGGTGCGGGAACCGCCGATCCCCTCGCCAAGCCCGGTGGTCGTCCCCGCCGCGTCGCGGTCCGCGCAATCGTCAACGCGCGGCGGCAGCGGCGTCAGCCGGTCAAGCCGACGGACCCCGGGGCTCCACGGACATGCCGCCAGCACGCCGACGCGCCGGCCGGCGGCGGCCGGCGCGTCGATCCGAAGGCATGGCGACGGCCTCGGTCGTCCATCCGGTCACCGGCTCCGCGGGCGCGCGTTCGCTGGGGTCGGCCGCGCTCGCCGCTTGCGCAAGGACGACGCGGCGTTGCCCACGACGAGCGCGGCCATGATCTGGACCGCCTCGGCGTGCCGCAGGCGGCGCCGGTTGGCCACGCGTCGGAGTTCATCGACACCCGCACAGACGCGGCATGAACTGACCCCGCCCCCGAGGCCGATTTGCGTTTTCGCCAGACGCGCTACATATTGACCTGGCTCGCGCTCGACTGGCTCCCCTGACGCATGGCGCCGGCGATGAATTGCTGGGTCATCTGCTGGGCGAGTTGATCGACATCACGCAGCATCCGCTCTTCCTGCTGCAGATTTTGCTGGAGCAGTTGCACGGCTTCGGACTGCCCCATCGCCCGCGCCTGATTGATCAGACTGGTGTAGCCGGCGATTTCGAAGTGCTCGGTCTTCGCCGCGCCGCACGCGACCAATTCATCCTGCACCATCGGCGAGGGGTTCGCGCTCTTGCCCTCCTTGAGTTCATCGTAGAGACCCTTCAACGCCTTGCATTCGATCTTGTGCGGCTGCAGGCCCAACACCTGAAACACCTGCTCGTCGTTGCGGATGTGCTGCTCGCTCTCTTGCCGATGTCGCTGGAGGTCTTGCCGCAATTGCGGGTTCTGGACCAGCCCTTCGGCGTCGCCAAGCATCTGGACGATGATTCGTTCGGCGCTGAGCATGTCGCTCAGTTCGTGGGCAAAGAGATCCTGGGGCGTTTGCATCGACATCTTGGCCATGACGTCCTTCCTCCGCGTGTGTCGCGCGGCCATGCCGCGGCCGGGAGCGCCCGGCTGATTCTGAATGGGCACGCGGGGCGCCGCGTGCGCGTCTTTTGGTAGCCGACGCTACGACTTGCCGCCTCGACGCGGCCGGACGCGGCGCGTTGCAATCGTCCCGGCGGCGGCGCGCCGCTTTGGTATACTCTTCCGATCGGTCGTCGCGGGTCCGGCGCCCCTTCTCGGAGTGGCAGCGCCGCTTTGGAGTGCCCGCGCCGCGGCCGGCGCCGACGGTTGCCCGACCCTTGCGGTTCGATTTGCCTTTGGAGAGGACGCGAACGCGTGAAGCTCACTCTGGAACGGCTGCCCGAAAGCCGCGTGTTGCTCGAAATCGCCGCCGACGACGCGGAATTCGCGAAAGCGATGGACCGCGCCTACCGGAAGGTGGCGCAGCAGATCGTGATGCCCGGTTTCCGCAAAGGCAAGGCGCCGCGCGGAATGATCGAGCGCGCCTATGGCCGCGAGGTCTTTCTCGAAGAAGCGAACCGGAATCTGATGAACGATCTCTATCGGCAGGCGATCGAGCAGGAAGACCTCGCGCCGGTCGGCGACCCCGAGCTCGAATTGGTCGCGGCCGAGCCGTTGGCGTTCAAGGTGACGATTCCCGTTTATCCAACCGTCGATCCGGGCGACTATGCCGCCGTGCGGGTCGAACCGGCCGACGCCGCGGTCGCGGCGGGAGCCGAAGACGAAGTGATCGAGCAACTGCGGAAATCGAACAGCCCCTGGGTCGATCCGGAAGCGGAAGGGATGGAACTGGGCCCGGACCGCGTCCTGCAGCCCAAGAGCCGGACGCCGCGCGAAGGCGATCAGGTGACGATCGACTACGAAGTGACGATGGACGGCGAGGAAGCCGAAGCGCCGCAAACCGACGCCGTCTTCGTCATCGGTGAAAGCGGCATGCTCGAACCGGTCGAAGCGCAGTTGAAGCAGATGCGCGTCGGGCAGACTGCCAACTTCGATGTCTCGTTCGCCGAAGACGACGAAACGGTCGAAGCGGGGTTGCGTGGCAAGACGCTCAGATACACGCTCACCTTGAAGGGGTTGAAAGAGCGCGACCTGCTGCCGCTCGACGACGACTTCGCCAAAACGGCGGCCGACGTCGATACGCTCGCCGACTTGCGCGAGCGGGTGACCGAAAACATCCATCGCGAGCAGACGCAGACCGCGCGGGTCGAGAAACTGAACGAAATCGTC
The DNA here is from genome assembly GCA_025928535.1 of Thermomicrobiales bacterium. GTDB lineage: Bacteria > Chloroflexota > Chloroflexia > Thermomicrobiales > UBA6265 > JAICJJ01. The sequence continues at coordinate 6,115 of JAICJJ010000031.1, read as the reverse complement.
GATGCGATGCTCGCCGGGGCGTCGTTCGACGTGCCGGCGGCGATGATCGACGAGTCGGTCGAAGAAGACGTGCGGGGGTTGCGGGGGCGGCTGGCCCAGCGCGGCGTCTCGCTCGAAGCCTATCTAAGGATGACCGAGCAGGAAGAAGACGCGTTGCGGGCGGAGTTGCGGCCGGAAGCGGAACGTCGTCTGCGCCGTTCGCTGCTGCTGCGGGAAATCGCCCAGCGGGAAGGCGTCGAAGTCGGCGACGCCGATCTCGAGGCGGCGATCGACGAGATGGTGGCCTCGACCGGCGAAGCGCGCGAACCGGAGCAACTGGCGTCGTTCTATCGCAGCGATTTCGTCCGCGGCGCGCTGCGGAGCGATCTGTTCGAGCGCAAATTGTTCGACCGCATCATCGAGATCGCGACCGACGGACGCGGCGCGGTCGCCAACGCCTGGGAGCCGAAGCCGGTGACGACGCCGGCGCGAGCGACCGACGAAGGCGTGACGCCGGCCGGGTCGGACGCGGAAAGCGCCGAGCCGGCTGAGCAGACGGCGGAAGCGTCCGCGGCCACAGCAGACGCGACCGTCGCCGAAGCGGGGCCGGATGCGGCCGCGGAGGCGACGCAGGCGTCCTGATCGAGCAGCGAGTCGTGAATCGGACGGCCTTTGGGCGCGGAATGGCGCGCCCAAAGGCCGTTGCATTTGCATTGGCGCGAAATCGGGCATGGGAGCGCCCGAGCGGACCTGACGCCGACGCGGCGACTTGACGTTGGCGCGCTCAGGGACAATAGGTGCCGAACTCGCGATAGCGGGGCGGCTCTTCCGCGTGATATTCGCGGCAGAGGGCCGTCAGGCGTTCAACCAGCAGGTCGAACAGGCGGCGACCCTTGTCGGCCGAGGCGGCGAACGGGTCGCCCATCACGCCATGCTCCATCTCGCGTCGTCGCTCCGGGAACCGGGCGTAGCGGGCCACCGCCGGGCTGAATTTCGTTCGCCATTCGTCCTTGACGGCGCGGTCCATGTCGACGAGCGCCGGGCGCAACGCCAGTTGCAGGCTCGTTTCCCACTCCCCGCCGTGGCCGATCCCCTCCCCTGCGTCGGACGTCGACCACGCCGCCATCTCCTCCGGCGCCATGTTCCAGTAGGTGAGGGCGAGCGCCCAGACGTCTTCTTCGGCGAGTTTGACCGATGCCGCCCACGTCGGCTGCTCGTTGCCGCCGTGACCGTTGAGCAAAATGATCCGCCGAAAACCGTTCGCCCAGATGCCACGGCTGACGTCGCAGAGCAGGTCGATGAACGTTTCGAGCCGCAACGTGATCGTGCCGATCTCCCCCATGTTGTAGTGGGTGAAGCCGTACGTCACCGGCGGCGCGACGACCACCGGCACGTCGCCGATCGTCGCCGCCGTTTCGATGGCGAGGTGATACGGGACGCTGATGTCGACGTCTTGCGGGCAATGGGGGCCATGTTGCTCCACCGACCCGACCGGGACGATGACGACGCCCCGGTTTTCCGCCGCGGCGAGCAATTCATGCCGCAACATTTCCTGCCAGAGCACCTTCTGGCCGTTCGCCGGACGAACCAGCATCGGTCGATTCCTCCTGCATTTGCTGGCGCGCCTATTCGTCGAATCCGTCGCGCCGCCCATCGGCCGATTGTGTCATGAGTCGGCAGGACTCGCTGGCGCGCCCTCGGCCGATGATGGCCATCAGGTTGATCGCAGACCCCCGCCTATACTTTCGGCCGGACATGAACCGGGCGCGGGCTCGCGACCGAGGCGAACAACGTCGCGCCGTGATGTCATGGGGGTGCATTTTGGTGGAAACGTCGATCGAATCGATCCGAGGCCGCGAGATTCTCGATTCGCGCGGCAATCCGACCGTGGAAGTCGAGGTCCGGCTGGTCGATGGCGCATTCGGGCGGGCCGCCGTGCCGTCGGGCGCGACGACCGGCGCGCACGAAGCGGTCGAATTGCGCGACGGCGACAAGACGCGCTACGGCGGCAAGGGCGTCGCGCGCGCCGTCGCCAATGTCGATGGCGAGATCGCCGAGGCGGTGGTCGGACTCGACGCGCTCGATCAGATCGGCGTCGACCGCGCGATGATCGACCTCGACGGCACGCCGAACAAAGGCCGGCTCGGCGCTAACGCCATCCTCGGCGTGTCGCTCGCGGCCGCGCGGGCGGCCGCCGATGCGGTCGGGTTGCCCCTCTGGCGGTACCTTGGCGGACCGAGCGCGCGGACGCTCCCCGTGCCGATGATGAACATCCTGAACGGCGGCAAGCACGCCGCCGGCTCCAGCGTCGACATGCAGGAATTCATGGTGATGCCGGTCGGCGCGCCGACGTTTCGCGAAGGACTGCGCTGGGGCGCCGAAGTGTTCCACGCCCTGAAAGGGGTGTTGCGCGAGCGTGGGGCGAACACGAACGTCGGCGACGAAGGCGGCTACGCGCCGAGCCTCGACTCCAACGAAGACGCCGTCGCGGTCGTCCTCGAAGCGATCCAGCGGGCCGGCTACCGCCCCGGCGACGACTGCGTGATCGCGCTCGATCCGGCGGCGACCGAGTTTTACGCGGACGGCGTCTACACGCTGGCTGGCGAAGGACGATCGTTGACCGGTCCCGAGATGGTCGATTTCTGGGCGGCATGGGTCGATCGCTATCCAATCGTCTCGATCGAAGACGGGTTGGCCGAAGACGACTGGACGACCTGGGAAGCGTTGACGGCGCGGATCGGCGAGCGGACGCAACTGGTCGGCGACGACATCTTCGTGACCAACACCGAACGGCTGGCGCGCGGGATCGCCGACCACGCCGGCAACGCGATCCTGGTCAAACTGAACCAGATCGGCACGTTGACCGAAACGCTCGCGACGATCGAACTGGCCCAGCGCGCCGGGTTCGCCGCGGTCATCTCTCACCGCAGCGGCGAAACGGACGATTCGTTCATCGCCGACCTGGCCGTGGCGACGAACGCCGGCCAAATCAAGACCGGCGCTCCGAGCCGGGTCGATCGCGTCGCCAAATACAACCAATTGCTCCGGATCGAAGAAGAACTCGGCGAACATGCGGTCTACCCTGGAAGATCGGTCCTGCAGCGAGGATAGCCGCGCGGGCGGAGTGCGCCTGGGCGACGGCCAAATCGGCGAAGTGGCGGCGGGCGAACCCCTCGGCCGCAATCGTGCCGTGGAAGCGTTCGACCTTGCCTTGCGTTTGCGGATGGTTGAATGCCCCCTGCCAGGGATCGACCCCCAAGCGCAGCCGCCCGGCTTCCCGCGCCGTCGGGGCGCGCAACGCGCTGATGTTGGCGCCCTCCTGCTCGGCGAACGCCACGCATGCCTGACGCTCCGACATGCGCGATCGCTCCTGCCACGGCATGCTGCAGGCTCCGGTCCGCGCTGCAGCCTGCCGCATCAGGTGTTGCCCCTGTCTCCGAACGGCTGTTGCCCCCTGTTCCCGGTCTGCACATGCACGAGGAATGACGGGATGAGACCCATCCGCGCCTGAAGGGCGACGCTTGTCCCGCGCCCTCAGTGCCTATCGCCCACGCAGCCGCGGATCGAGCGCATCGCGCAGGCCGTCGCCGAAAAAATTGAGGGCGAGCACGATCAGCAAGATGGCGAGTCCCGGCACCGTCGTCACCCAGGGATTCTGGAACATGTAGTTCCGACCTTCGGCGATCATCACGCCGAGGCTCGGCAAGGGGGGCTGCGCTCCCATGCCGATAAACGACAACCCGGCTTCGATCACGATCGCCAGCGCGACGTAGTAGGACGTCATCACCAGCGTCGGCGGGATCACGTTCGGCACGATATGCCGCCAGAGCAGGTCGCGGTCGCGCAACCCGATCGCGCGCGCCGCCTGGACGAATTCCGCTTCCCGCAGTCCGAGCACCTCGCCGCGCACAATGCGGGCGAACCCGGCCCAGTTGACCAGCCCGATCGCCAGCACCGTCGCCCGCAGCCCGGGACCGAGCGAACCGGCAAGGATGACGGCGAGCAGGATGAGCGGAAAGCCCCAGGTCAATTCGACGATGCCGCTGATGATGGTGTCGATCGGGCCGCGATAGTAGCCGGCGATGGCGCCGGCCAGGCCGCCGATGATCACCGAGATCGCCGTCACGCCGACGCCGACCGCGAGCGAAATGCGGATGCCCATCATCAGCCGCGACAGCAAGTCGCGCCCGACTTGGTCGGTCCCGAGGATATGGCCCGGGCTGAGCGGCGGCAGATTCGCGTTCAGGAGATCTTGCTGGTCGTACGGATACGGCGCGAATCGTGGCCCGACGACCGCGATGACGACGTAAACGAGGGCGACGATCGTTCCGAGCGTCGCCAGATGATTGCGCGTTAACGCGCGCCACATGCCGCGCCACGCGCTCCGCTCGCGCACCGGCCGCGCCGACGCGCCGGCCGCGAACTCCCCGGCCTGGGCCACCATTACCGACGCTCCATGCGCTCGCCGGCCTCAGGCATGCCGAATCCGGGGATCGACGACGCCGTAGGCGAGATCGGCCAGAAAATTCGCCAGCACGACGACCAGCACCAGCAGCAACGAAAAGAATTGAGCGACCGGGTAGTCTCGCCGCAGCACCGCGTCGACCAGCAGGTAGCCGACGCCCGGCCATTGGAAGATCGTCTCGACGATCAGGGCGTAGCCGATCAGCCAGCCGAGCCGCAAGCCGGACAGCGAGACGATCGGCAAGAGCGCGTTGCGGAAAACGCGGTTGCCGACGATGACCCGCTCTTTCAGGCCCGTGGCGCGATGGGTCCGCACGAAATCCTGGCTGAGTTGCTCCAGCATCGACGAACGCATCATCCGCATCGTCACGGCCGTCCCTTCCGCCGCCAGGACGACGGCGGGCAAGACCAGATTGACGGGAGCGCAGCAGCCCGCGGAGGGCAACAGATGCAGGCGCGAACTGAACAACCAGATCAGGAGGAGGGCCAGCCAGAAATTCGGCATCCCCATGCCGAGGACCGCGAGGCTCGACGCCAGATTGTCGATCCAGGTGTTTCGTTTCGCGGCGGCGAGCACGCCGAGTGGAATGCCGATCAGATAGGTCAGCGCGAACGCCGCGGCGCCGAGCGCGAGGCTGTTCTTGCCGTAATAGCCGAGCATGTCGCCGATCGGCTTGCCCGTCACGAGCGACGAGCCGAGATCGCCCCGGGCCAGATTCGAGAGATAGACGACGTACTGGGTGAAGATCGGCAGATCGAGCCCAAGTCGGTGGCGATACGCTTCGCGCGCTGACGCCAGCGCCGTCGGACTGAGCGCGACGCCGCTCGGGTCGCCCGGCGCGAAACGCAGCGAATAGAAAACCGCGACGGACGCCAGCGCCAGAATGACGAGCATCCGCAACGATCGCCGGGCGATGAAGGCTCCCATCAGACTCCGTACAAAAACTTCGCGCTAGCGACGGCGCTTCTTCCTGGCGCTCTTCGTCGTCTGAGCGCTGCTCGACGTCGCCGGCCGGTCCGGGCACATGGCGGTCAGGGTCAGGCTCGACCCGATGACCCCATCGTACGTGATAATTACGCCTTCTTTGCCGATATCGGCCGGTGCGGTGGAAAAGAAATCAGCGGGCAGAGAAACTGCGCTGTCGTGCCCGCCGCTCGACTGCCCCGAAACGACGAAGGTGATCGACCGCTGCGGTTTGAGCGTGGGATTCAGGGTGATCGGCAGGTCGTCGCCCTTGGCCGGGTTGTTGTAGGCGGGGTTGCGCAGCGTCGCCAGGTTGCCGAGCGTAACCGAGTCGGAGCCGACATTGCGCACAGTGAGGTGCGGTCCAACCGGATCGTTTGCGGGCGGATAGCACGCGATGCTCGTCACCTTGATGGTCGACGATGGGCGGGTGTTCGTGTTCGTATTGGTGTGATTGCTCCCCGGCGTGTGCGTCTTGTGCGTCCGCGGCGTCTTGGTCGGAGCCGCTTGCGTCGTCGATCCGGAAAACATTCCCCAGATCTCCGAGGCGCTTCGGCGCATTTCGCTCGATTCCGATTTTGCGGAAACTCTCCGCCGGTCTGGAATCAAGCACGCCGCAAAGTTCAATTGGAAGCGCGCCGCCGCCGCCACCCTCGCGGTTTATGAACGCTTCAAGCGTTCCCCCAAGCCGCGATCCGCCCCTTCGGC
>JAICJJ010000455.1 GCA_025928535.1 Thermomicrobiales bacterium | reverse complement strand
GGCCGAATCACGATCGCCGGCAGCAGCGCCACGCCGGCGACCAACCCGGCCACGGTCAGCGCCGCGACCCGGTCGCCTTCGACATGGAGCGCGCGGTTCCAGGTGGCGTGAATGAACGCGGCCACCGCCACCAGCGCGATCGCGACCGGGTCGATGGCCCGCCCTCCTCGTCTCTTCGCCGCCCCGTCAGCGTCCGCGCCATTGTGGCAGGTATTCGGCGGCCCGATCGCATGCTTGTCCGGCGTCCGGTCGGCCACCTTCGGCCGCGCCGCATCCCCCACCCCCGTCATCCTGAGCGAAGCGAGGGATCTCGCTTCTTCCGATCTGAATGCGCCGAAGTTCTTCGCGACGCGAAGGACGACGATGCGGCGCCGCGTCCACTCCTCGGCGCTTTCGCATTCCTGTCTGCGGCACAATGGACGTGTGGGGCCGCGGATGGTTGGACCGTCCGCGCCGGGGCGAGCGCGATGTCCGAGACGATCTACAGCCATCCATCGCACGTGTCCTGGTCGATCGACGCCGGCGTCGATCGGGCGCTGCTGCTTCCGGGCTTCATGGGCACGCCGCGCGAAATGCGACCGCTCGGCGAAGCCCTCTCCGGGGCGGGCATCTCATCCCGCAGCATCCTTCTGCCGGGCTTCGGACCGGAGATCGGGCGGCTGCGGCAAGTGCGGGCCGTCGAGTGGATCGAACGAGCGCGGGCCGCCTGGGACGAAACGCGAGCCGGTCCCGGCCGGCGCATTCTGCTCGGCTTTTCGATGGGCGGCGCGGTCGCGCTCCTGCTCGCCGCCGACGCTCCGCCCGATGTCCTGATCTTGCTCGCGCCGCATTGGCGATTCGCCGAACGGCTGGCGGTCGCGCTGCCCCTGGCGCGGCTGGTCGTGCCGGAATTGCGACCCTTCGTCCGGGCCGATTTCGCCAAGCCGGACATTCGCCGCGCGTTCGAAGCGATGGCGCCCGGCGCCGATCTCGACGATCCCGAGATTCAAGCGTCGCTCGTGCGGCAGGCGACGTTGCCGTCGGCCGCGCTCGACGAACTGCGCCGGCTCGGCGCGCAGGCCGGCGCCACGGCCAGTCGGGTCCGTTGCCGCGTCGCGATCCTGCAAGGTTCGGACGACACCACGTCGCTGCCGATCAACACCCGCCGCCTCGCGCTCCGGATCGGCGGCCCGCTGGTCCTGCATGAATATGCCGGCGGTCATCATCTGGTCACGCCGGATCATGTCTCGTGGGAGACGACCAGGGCGCTGGCGCTGCGCCATGCGCTGGGGGATGTCGGCGCGTGATGGGCGGCGTGCGGCGGCGATTGCCAGGGCGAATGGTTCACGCGATTGACCGCGGCGTGTCGGCCGGCGGCAATCACTCCGGCGGGCGCCAGGTTGGCGGTCGCCGTCATCGCCTCGCGGCCCTGAGTCGGACGCATGGGAGTCCGAAGCGGAAATTCGGACGGAACAGAGTTGCGCCGGGCGCCGCCTCGATGATCGGCGCGCTCTGCGAGCGGTTCGTCGTTCTCTGTGGCCGCGCCATTTTGCGGCTGAGCGCCGATTGCCGCGTGGAAGGGCTCGAACACGTTCCGCGGTCCGGTCCCATCATCCTGGCGGCGCGACATGTTCATCATGCGCTCGATGGCTGCGTGATCCTGGCGGTCGTGCCGCGACGCGTGCATGCGATCGTCGCCGTCGATTGGGCGCGCCCCGGTCCACTCCGGCGGCTCGTCGACCGGGCGTGCCGGTTGCTCGCTTGGCCGACGGTGCTGCGCCCCGACCATCCCGGCGCGACCGATCGGGACGAGGCCGCGCGGATACTGCGCCGGGCGACGCGCGACGCGGTCGCGCTGCTGCGCGATGGCCGCCTCCTGCTGCTTTTTCCGGAGGCGTATCCGAACATCGATCCGCACTGGACCCCGAAGTCGGACCTCGACGCCTGGCTGCCGTTCGAAGACGGCTTCGCCCGGCTCGCGCATCTGGCCGAACGGGACGGCGAAACGAGGGTTCCGGTCGTGCCGGTCGGTTTTCACTATCGTTGCGGCCGCCGTTGGCAGATCGTGGTTCGCTTCGGCGCCCCGCGCCGCCTTCCGCCCGACGCCGATTTGACGCGATTCGTCGCCGAAATCGAAGCCGATGTCCGGACGTTGAGCGGGTTGTAGCGGGTCGAGGAGTCGAGCAGTCGGGAGGTCGAGAAGTGGCAACCCCACCCCTGTCATGCTGAGCCGTCGCGAAGCATTTCGTTTTCATAAACAAGGAATGACGAGATCCTTCGCTCCGCTCAGGATGACGACCTCTTGGCGCCGCCTCACCACCACTCTTCCTGACGCCTCGCCTCCTCGCCTCCTCGACTTGATCCACCCGGTATCCTTTCCGCAGATCGAGCCGCGGGCAGGAGGAGCGACGATGGCGGACGGACCGCGCGAGACGCGATTCACCATCGACACGTCAAGCATCAAGTTCGGGTCGGGGGCGACGCGGGAGATCGGAGACGATCTGCGGCGCGTCGGCGTGCGGCGGGCGATGGTCGTCACCGACCCGCGGCTGGCGGCGGGCGAAACGGTCGCCGTCGTCCGACGGGCATTGCACGACGCCGGCATCGACGCCGTGCTCTACGACCGGGTTCGGGTCGAGCCGACCGACGAGTCGTTTCGGGAGGCGGCGGCGTTCGCGAGCGACGGCGGCTTCGACGGCTACGTCGCGGTCGGCGGCGGCTCGGTCATCGACACCGCCAAGGCGGCCAATCTCTACGCGACCTGGCCGGACGAATTTCTGGCCTACGTCAATCCGCCGATCGGCGCGGGCAAGCCCGTGCCCGGCCCGCTGCGGCCGTTGATCGCCGTGCCGACCACGGCCGGCACCGGCAGCGAAACGACCGGCGGCGCCATCGTCGATCTGGAAGCGATGCACGCGAACACCGGTATCGCGCACCGGGCGCTGCGGCCCATGCTCGGCATCGTCGATCCGGACAACACCCGCTCCATGCCGCCGATGGTCGCGGCCTGCTCCGCGCTCGACGTGCTCAGTCACGCCGTCGAGTCGTTCACCGCGCTGCCGTTTTTGGAGCGGCCGGCG
>JAICJJ010000417.1 GCA_025928535.1 Thermomicrobiales bacterium | reverse complement strand
GGCCAGACGTTCGAGCCGGGAGCGCGCGTCTTGCTGGTCGACGACATCCTGACGACCGGGGGCGCGGTGCGGCAAACGCTGGCGGCGCTGACAGAACAGCCGGTGACGGTGGCGGCGATCACGGTCCTGGTCGACCGGAGCGGCGGGGCGATCGATTTCGGGCCGCCGCTATTCGCGCTGGCGACGATCGACGTCGCGACCTGGGACCCGGATGCGTGCCCGCTGTGCGCCGCCAGCGTGCCGCTCGTCAAACCGGGAACGACGCCGGGCGTCTGACCGTCAGCGTTGCTCGTCTGGACGAGTGTTGGCCATCCGAACGGTCAATTCGTGATGCAATTGCTCGAGATCGAAAAGCCGCTGGTCGATTTGCTGGAGGAGGTCCTGCCGCGGCTTGGCGACGTATTCGTCGCGCAACTCGAGCAGCATTTGCGCGATCCGGCCGATGGTGCGGACGGTGTGGACCGGGTCGTCGGCGCGCGTCGCGTAACTGTAGCCGGTCATGCGTTTGGTCCCCATCGGACGGCAGTCGGCCGTCTCATCATTGCGCGGCGGCACGCGCCGGAAGCGCGCCGGCGCCGAGCAGATCGAGCAGTTCGCCTTCGGACTTGATCGTCACGCCAAGTTCTCGCGCCCGGTCCGCCTTGCTGCCGGCGTCTTCACCAGCAAAGACGATCGCGGTGCGCTTCGAAACCGTTCCCGAAACGTTCGCCCCGGCGCGTTTCAACGCGGCCTCCGCTTCGGAGCGGGTCATCGTCGTCAGCCGCCCGGTCAGCACGACCGATTTGCCGGCGAGCGGCCCGTCGTGGTCGATCGGCGCGTGACGCCCGTCCGCCAATTGAACCCCGGCTTCGCGCAACTTGTCGATCACCGCGCGGTTGCGCGGCTCCTGGAAGAAATCGTACACGCTTTGCGCCAGCACGGGGCCGAGGCCCGGCACGGCGCCGATCTCGTCGAGCGAGGCGTTCATCAGCGCGTCGAGGGAGCCGAACCGGTCGGACAGCAATTCGGCGGCCCGCTCGCCAATGTGTCGGATGCCGAGCGCGTTGATCAGCCGGGCGAGCGGTTGCGCTTTGCTCGCATCGACGGCTTGCCGCAGATTCGTCGCGCTCTTTTCGCCCAAACCCTCGAGTTCGGCGATGGCGTTCCAGTCGAGGCGGTAGAGATCGGCGACGTCGTGGATCATGCCGAGGTCGACGAAGCGATCGGCCAGTTTTTCGCCGAATCCGGAGATGTCCATCGCGCCGCGGCCGACGAAATGATGGATGTGCTGTTTCAACTGCGCCGGGCAGGCCACATTCGTGCAATAGCGCATCGCTTCGCCCGGTTCGCGGTGGGTTGGGGCGCCGCAGACTGGGCACACCTCCGGCATGTGAAACGGCTGCTCGTCGCCGGTTCGACGATCGGTCAGCACCTGCACGATCTGCGGAATCACGTCGCCGGCGCGTTGGACGATGACGGTGTCGCCGATGCGGATGTCCTTGCGCGCGATTTCGTCTTCGTTGTGCAGCGTGGCGCGGCTGACGGTGACGCCGCCGATGTTGACCGGATCGAGGATCGCCAGCGGATTGAGCGTGCCGGTCCGCCCGACGTTGACGATGATGTCGACGACCTTCGTCACCTGCTGGATCGCGGGAAACTTGTAGGCGGTCGCCCAGCGCGGATCGCGAGCGACGAAGCCGAGTTCTTCCTGTTGCCGGAAACTGTTGACCTTGATGACGACGCCGTCGATCTCGAACGGCAAGGCGTCGCGCCGCTCCTGCCACCAATTGCAGCGTTCCCAGACCTCGTCGATCGACGAGAGCAGGGCGGGATCGGGCGTCGTGTCGAACCCGAACGAGCGGAGCATCGCCAGGGCGTCCCAATGGGTCGTCGGCTCCGAGGCGCCTTCGACATAGCCGATTTGATAGACGAAGAGGCGGAGCGGGCGGCTGGCGGTGATGCGCTGATCGAGTTGGCGAAGCGACCCGGCGGCGCCGTTGCGCGGATTCATGAACACCTTGGCGCCGTCGCGTTCGAGCCGTTCGTTCAGTGCGGCGAAATCGCGTTTCCGCATGTAGACCTCGCCCCGCGCTTCCAGCCGGGCGGGAATGGGCGATGCGCTGGCGGCGAGGCGGAGGGGAACCGTCTTGATGGTCCGCAGATTCTGGGTGATATCCTCGCCGACGAAGCCGTCGCCCCGTGTCGCGCCATGATCGAAGACGCCATTGACGTAGGTGAGCGCGACCGCGAGGCCGTCGATCTTCGGCTCGACGACGAATGCGAACGTCGTTCCCGGCAAGATCCGATCGAGGCGGGCGGCCCAGGCGCGCAGTTCCGCTTCGTCATAGACGTTGCTGAGGGACAGCATCGGCAAGGGATGGACGATTTGGGCGAATCCGGCTTGCGGCGTCGTCCCGACGCGTTGCGTCGGCGACTCGGGCGTGACCAATTCAGGATGTCGCTGTTCGATCTCCCGCAATTCGCGGAGCGCCGCGTCATATTCGGCGTCGGTGGCCGATGGGCGGTCGAGGACGTAATACTCGTAGTTCCAGTGATCGATCGTTCGTCGGAGATCGTCGATGCGGCACGCGACGTCCGCGAGGTCCAGTTCAGATTCCGACATGCAAGCCATCCAGGTTCGATCGATGGTCGCAACGACGCGGTGAGCGACGCAAAGGATGTACGTACACTGATGATTCTACCACGGCGACCTACGACGATTGGCGAGTCGCCGCGCTCCACTGTAGCAGCCGGGAGGCGGTGACGTCCGATGTCGATGCCGGACTCCAGCGCCGATTCCGACAGTCGCGCCGAAGGGGCGGCAGCCGCGCCGCCGCACCTGATCGAACGCGCCGAAGCGTTCGTTCGATCCCGGGGCGGGGTCGTGCCGGAAGACGCCCTGATCGCCTACGTGTTCGGCGGCGTCGGCGGGCCGGAACTCTGGCGGCCGTTGCTCCGTTCGATGCTGGACGGCCAGGATCGCATCGTCATCCGGGCCGACGGGTGCTGGAGCGTTCCCGGCGATGGCCGGGCCGACGGCGGCGCATTGCTCGATGCCTTTGTCGCGCTCGATGTCGAGACGACCGGCTTGCGGCCAATGCAGCAACGCATCATCGAAGTGGCCGCCATTCGCTACGAGCGGGGAGCCGAAGTCGATCGCTTCGAGACGTTGCTCGATCCCGGCCGGCCGCTGCCGAAATACATCGCCGAACTGACGGGACTGGCGAACGAAGCGCTCGCCGCCTCCCCGTCGTTCGAGCGAATCGCCCCGGACATGCTCGGCTTCATCGGGCAATCGCTGCTGGTCGGGCACAATGTCGATTTCGACATCAATTTCGTCAACGCCGAATTGCGCCGCTGCGGCCGGCCGTCGTTGCTGAACGACCGGCTCGATACGCTCAGTCTCTCCGTGCGCCTTTTGCCACATGTCCGCAGGCCGGGCCTGCAATCGGTCGCG
>JAICJJ010000119.1 GCA_025928535.1 Thermomicrobiales bacterium | reverse complement strand
GACGTCGGCGACGCGCCAGGTCAGTCGCCCCAGTACCGCTGCTCGCGCCATGGGTCTCCGTAGTCGTGGTAGCCGTTGGTCTCCCAGAACCCGGGCTCGTCGGCGAGCATCAACCGCAGGCTGCGCACCCACTTGGCGCTCTTCCAGAAATAGAGATGCGGCACGAGCAAGCGGGCGGGGCCGCCATGTTCCGGCGCGAGCGGCTTGCCGTCGAAGGCGTAGGCGATCCACGCCTTGCCGCCGGTCACATCGGCCAGCGGCAGATTGGTCGTGTAGCCGCCGTCGCAAAAGGCGACGACGAAGCGCGCGTCGGTGTCGACGCCGGCGAGGAGCGTGTCGAGCGAAACGCCTTCCCAGACGGTGTCGAGTTTCGACCATTTGGTGACGCAATGAATGTCCCGGGTGATCGTCTCGCTCGGCAAGGCGCGAAATTCGTCCCACGTCCAGCGGCGCGGCGCATCGACCGCGCCCCGAATCGTGAAATCCCAGCGGTCGAGCGGCGTGCGCGGCGTCGGCCCGGCCGACAGGACGGGAAAATCGCGCGTCAGGTATTGCCCCGGCGGAATGCGGCCGGCAACCGCGGCGTCTTCGCGCCGGCGGCCGCGAAACCCGCGAGAGATGAATGGAACGCCCATCGCCGCTCCTTTCGCGCGGCAGCGGCAATCCGCTGTCGCCCCGCCGCGCCGTCGCGTCGCATCATGCGACGGGCGCCTGGCATTGTCGAGCGGCGCCGACGTTTTGCGCCGCCGGACAAGAGCGCCTGATCGCGGTCGTTGCCGGCGGTCACGATGGAACGGGTCAGCAGCGGATTCGTTTCGTACGGCGGCGTCATGAGGTCGGCTTGCCGAGCATCACCTCGGTCGCCTTGATGATGACCACCACCCGATCGCCGACCTTCAGCTCCAGCCGCTCGACCGACTTGCGCGTGATCGCCGAGGTCAACGTTTGCCCGCCGCCGATGTCGACCGAAACGTCGGCCATCACCGCGCCCAGCTCGATGGCGGCGACGGTTCCGCTGATCTGATTGCGCGCGCTCAGTTCCATGTCGATCCTCCTCGTGCGCTCGTGGCCGGATGCCGCCCCGGTCGTCGCACTGATTCGGCCATCGCTGTGCTTGACAGCCGCGCCCGCCTCTCCTACGATCGCGCCCCGGCGATCCTCAATAGTTGAATATCCAGCCTTTGAGGAGCGTCGCACGAAGCCGGGGAGGACACAATCATGGACCGGACGTTGAGCCGCCGCGTGCTGATGATCATTGGCGTGGCGCTCCTGAGCATGGGGATCGGCGGGACCGGATCATGGGGCGCCGCCGCGCAGGAAAGCGCGATCGCCTGCGCCCCGGCGACGCCGGCGGCGTCGATCCCGGCCGCGGCCATGACCGCCGCCACGCCCACCGCGGCCGCAGCCGCCTTCCCGGCGGGCGGCGGCCAGTTGACCGTCTTCGCGGCCGCATCGCTGACTGACGCCTTCGGCCAGATGAAGACCGATCTCGAAGCTGCCCACCCCGGCCTCGCGATCACCTACAACTTCGCCGGCTCGCAAACGCTGGTGACCCAACTCCAGCAAGGCGCCCGCGCCGATGTCTTCGCTTCGGCCAACACGGCGCAAATGAAGGCGGCGCAGCAGAACGGTTCGATCGCCGGCGCGCCCGAGCCCTTCGCGCACAACAAACTCGTGATCGTGACGCCGCAAGCCAATCCCGCCGGCGTCGCTTCCCCGGCGGATCTGGCCAGGCCGGGCCTTAAACTGGTGCTGGCGTTGCCGTCCGTGCCGGCGGGCGCCTACGCCCGGCAAGCGATCTGCCAAATGGGCCAGAACCCGGCCACGTATGGCGCCGATTTCGCGGCGAAGGTCTCGGCCAATGTGGTCTCGCAAGAAGAAGATGTGCGCGAGGTGCTGACCAAGGTGCAACTGGGCGAAGCCGACGCCGGCGTCGTCTACGTTTCCGACGCCTTCACGGTCAAGGGCAAGGTGACCCAGGTCGCCATTCCTGACGCGGTCAACCCGACCGCGACCTATCCGATCGCGTCCGTCGCCGGCGGCAATCAGGATCTCGCCGCCGCGTTTATCGCCTATGTCCTCAGTCCGCAAGGCCAAAAGACGCTGGCGGCCGATGGGTTCGAACCGGCGCGTTGACGGCGGCGCGCCGCTCCGTGCGCGAAGCCGAGCGGTCCCTCGCGTCGATGCCCGTCGCCTCAATTGGAAACTGGCTCATTTCAGGGATGTTCGCGACGCGCCATGCCCGTACTGTGCGTCCACGCCACGCGTGGAGGCGCACGCCCTGGCGTCGGCGGTCGGCTGCGGTTCGGTCCGGCGCGAGCCGCGCCGCCGGGTTTGCGGCGAAATCAGGCAAGGGCACGGTTTTGGTCGGCGCGGGGGCGTCCAGGGAAATCGTCGAACATCGGCGTGGCCGCGCCGCCCTCTTCGTGATCGGCGCGCTCGGACTGGTTTTGCTGTCCGCCTGCACGACGGATCAGGGCCGCAGCGGCGAAGATCGGCGGCTGGCCGGCCGCGGCCTGAGCCGCGGCGAAGAAGCGACGATCGGCGCCTATCTGCAGCAAGCCGACGATCTGCAAACGCGGATCGCCGTCGCCACGACCGCCTTGCCGACGAGCGAGCGGGGCAATCTGCCCGTGCCGTTCGCGCAGGCGTGGAACGTCGGGGTGCGCAGCGTCGATCGCTTGACCTCGCTCCCCAACTACTCGACGAAGAGCGGCGATCCGCTGACCATCGAGCCGCACGGCGAATTCCTCGTCGTCCGGCTTGCGGTCGCCGCCGCCAGTTCCCGCGCGGGCGGCACATTTCCCTGGTGGGACCTCCGGCTTCAGGACGGCGGCGGGCGCACCTTCACGCCGCAATCGGCCGCGACCGCATCGTTCGCCATGACCGACCCGGGGGTTCGCGACGCGCGCGCAAGCGGGGCGCGCCGCTCGGGCGCGGTCCACGACGAAGGCGTCGTCTTCGACGTGCCTCCCAATCTCAGCCATCTCACGCTCCGATCGGACGACAACACGTTCAGCCTCGACATCTCGCCGGACGCGACCGTGGCCTCGGCCGCGATCGCCCGGCCGCACCGGGAATAGTCGTCGTGGGACACGTTCGCCGCGTCCCGATCGACGACGGCGAACCAACCGCAAAACGAGCGTCACAACAGGGTGTCCGTTCAGTTGACTGACTGACACGAGGTCGCTAAAGTTATCCGCATTCGAGGAATCGCGCGTCGGCACAAGAGGAAGTCAGACGATCGGCAGCGGACGATGCAATCCGCCGCCCGTCGATCGTTGGACGCGGGGGGGCCATTGGTGAATCCGACTCCTGAAGCGGGGACGGTTTTGTCATGGCAGTACCGCAGGGTTCCTGCATTCCGGCAGAAGGCTCGAATCCCTTCCGCGTAGAGTTCGCTGACGGTGAAGGTTCCGAACGCGGCTTCATCTGGAACCGCAGGTTCGGCATGGCCGCGCCGCCGTCGACTTTCGCACATTCCGCAGCCACGCTCGGTCCGGGACGACCGGCGCCGCCCTGGCCCACGACGCGGGTGTTGGCCTCGGCGCCTCCAGCCAGCGGTCGGCTGCTCCCGCGAACGCGGCAGGCTCGCGCCGCCGCGCCGCCGACCATTCCGGACCTGCGCCGTCTGAGTCCCACCTGGACGCTCGCGATCACGGTCACTGCGGCGATCGTCGCCTGGGCGGTCGCCGCGCTCGTCTTCGACTGGGCCCAGATCGACATTCCCGCGCCGCGCGCACAACTCGGCGCCGAAGCGGCCGCCGCGGCGATCACGTTTTTCTGCGCGGTGGTGCTCGTGCTCTTCGTGGCCGAGGGCGTCGGCCAGCGGCGGCTCCGCTGGGTGGCCGGCGGCTTCGTCATCCTCGCGCTCGGTTCGGCCATCTTCGGCTATGTGATGCCGCTCTTCGACCGATCGCCGAACCTCAACACGTCCCTCTACACCACGTTGCTCGTCCTGACCTTCGCCGACGCCCTCTTCGCGGTCGGCCTGGTTCCGGCCATCCCGCCCCGCTTCACCGTCGTCCGGTTTTTCGGGGTGCTCGCCGCCTTCGGCGCGTGTTCCGCGCTCGCCGTGCTCGGCGGCTCGCGTCTCGGTTCGCTGGTCACCGCCGAGGGCGCGCTGGACGTCGACGACAAGATTCTGGGCTGGAGCCAATTGACGAGCCTGCACCTGGTGCTGGTGGCGATCCCGCTCGCGCTCGCCGTTGCCGCCGCGGCGTCGGTCGCCTATCACGCGCCGGCCGACGGCATGGGAGCCTGGCTCGTGGTGGCGATGGTCGTCTACGCCGGTTCGCACCTGCATCAGATCTTTTGGCCGTCGACCTTTCACATGAACCTGACAAGCAGCAACCTGCTCCGGCTGGCGTCAGCCGGCATCCTCGCCATCGGCGGGATGTTCGAATTGAAGCGCGCCGCCGGCGCCCGCGCCGACATGCTCGACGCCGCGCAGGAGTACTCGCAACGCGTGGCGGAATTGACGAATTTGCGCGCCGATTTCACCGCCATGGTCGTCCACGAACTCGGTTCGCCGATCGCGGCGATTCGGGCCTGGGCCGAACTGCTCGAAACCGACCGGATGAGCCCCAGCCTGCGCGCGCAGGGGCTGGCCACCATCCGCGGCGAGACGGCGTTGCTCCAGGGTCTCGTCGCCGATGTCCAGGCCATCGCCACCATCGATCGGGATGACTTCGCCGTGCACCGCCGCCCGACATCAGTCGTCGAGTTGTTGTCGGCGGCCGCCGACCTCGCGCACGCCTTGCCCGGCCATCACCCGTTGGTGCTGACGATCGACGCCGTCGATCGCGTGCGCGCCGACCCGGAGCGGATCGGCCAGGTCTTGCGCAATCTCCTCGGCAACGCCGCCAAGTACGCCCCGAGCGGAACGCCGATCGAATTGCGGGCGACCCGGGAGGAGGCGCAGGTGCGGATCGCGGTGATCGACCATGGGCCGGGGATCGCGCCCGGCGACGAGGAGCGCATCTTCATGAAATACGAGCGGGGACGCATTCAGCCGAGCGGCCCGGGAGGCGCGGGCCTCGGCCTCTATCTCTCGCGCCGAATCCTCCTGGCCCACGATGCCGACCTTGTGGTCGAACCGACGCCGGACGGCGGCGCGACCTTCAGTTTCGCGCTCGTGAGCGTCAACTGATGCGCGTCTTGCTGGTCGACGATCACGAGTCGTTTCTCGAGCCACTGGCGCTCATGCTCGCGCGCGAGCCGGATGTCGAGGTGGTCGGCATGGCCCGATCGCTGGCGGAAGCGCAGCCGCTGCTGACCGCCGCCGCCCCCGAGGTCGCGCTGGTCGACCTCGATCTGCCCGACGGCGACGGCATCGACCTGATTCGGACCGCGCGGGCGATGGGCGCGCCGGTCATGGCGGTGGTCCTCAGCGCCTCCGTGGCGCGGGCGCGCCTGGCGCGCGCGGTCGAAGCAGGCGCCGTCGGCATGCTGCACAAATCGAAGCCGGTCGCCGAGATCATCGCCGCGCTGCGGCGGCTGATCGCCGGCGAGCACCTCATCTCGCCCGCCGAAACGGTCGAGCTCCTCCGGCTCGTGGGCCAACAACGCCAACGCGACCTCGCCGCGAAAACGGCGGTCGACCGCCTCACGCGCCGCGAGTGCGAAGTCCTCCAGTTGCTGGCGGAAGGCCTGCACGACCGGGAAATCGCCGACCGCCTCAGCGTCAGCACCGAAACCATCCGGACGCACATGGTGAATTTGCTGCGCAAGCTGGAAGTCGATTCCCGTCTCGAAGCGCTGGTGTTCGCCGTGCGGCACGGCGTAGTCACGATCGACTGAACCGCCGCATCAGGCAAGCGCCGCTCGGCCTCCCGTCTGGTCGAACTAGTTCAATTGAGCCAGTCCGATCCGGCTCTTTTTAGCCAGTCCAAAACGGCTCATTCCCGGGACGAAGGGATCGGGCTGCGATATCTAAACTTTTCGCATAGCAATTCGTTAATGTCGATCGAAATCAGACGCCATCACGCAGCCCTCGCTGCCTGGCAAGGGCCGGGATCGGCGTCGGCCGCCCGCGACGGAGAACGCCCGCCATGATCGACCACGACCGACCACCGTAGCCGCGATCGAGCGACACGGGATGGATAGGCGGGAGGCGCCAGGCCAGGATGCCATTCCCGCCCATCCACTGTCCGCCAGGCGCGCCCAAACGACTCCACCCAGCGTCGGCGTCGATGGTATCCCACTCGACGCGCGCCGACCACCCCCCGTTTGGGCGTGTTCTTCGTTCCCGATCGGAGAAGACGCCATGGTCGCAGTGCCGCAGGAGCCCGCCACGCACGCTCCATCGCTCGGGCTCGTCGAACCACGCCGGAGTTGGCTGGGAGCGTATCGCGTCAGCGTGGTCATTCCGGCAAAGAACGAGGCGAAGAACTTGCCGCACGTGCTGCCGCGCATCCCCGAGTGGATCGACGAAGTGCTGCTGGTCGATGGAAATTCCACCGACGGCACGCGCGACGTCGCGCGCCGGTTGCTCCCCGCGATCCGCATCGTGCCACAGGAAGGCCGCGGCAAGGGGGCGGCGCTGCGCAGCGGATTCGCCGCGGCGACGGGCGACATCATCGTCATGCTCGACGCCGACGGCTCGACCGATCCGGCGGAGATTCCGGCGTACGTCGGGCCATTGCTGGCCGGCGCCGATTTCGCCAAAGGCTCCCGCTTCGCCCAGGGCGGCGGCACCTCCGACATGTCCACCGTACGGCGACTCGGCAACTGGGCGTTCGTCAAGATGGTTCAGGCTTGCTTCGGCGGCCGCTTCACCGACCTCTGCTACGGCTACAACGCATTCTGGGCGCGCGTGCTGCCCGATCTGGCGCTCGACGGCGACGGCTTCGAGATCGAAACGATCATGAACGTGCGCGCCTTGCAGCGCCTGAAGGTGGTCGAGGTGCCCAGTTTCGAAGCCGACCGCGTCCACGGCGTGAGCAACTTGCGGACCTTCCCCGACGGTTGGCGGGTGGTCAAGGCGATCGGACGCGAAGTCCGCCAATCGTATCGACGCGATTGGGCGGCGTTCACGGCGCGGCGCCAATCCGCCTTCGCGGGTCTCGCCGGACCGGGACTGCCGGCGCGGATCGAAGCGGAGCACATCGGTGACTGAAACAGCATCGGCGCCCGCTGAACGAACGGAAACCGGGCCGCCATCCGACGTGTCGGTCGTGATCTGCGCCTACGCCGACGACCGCTGGCGCGACTTGCTCGCCGCCGTCGCTTCTGTCCAGGCGCAATCGCTGCCCGCCCGCGAGATCATCGTCGTGGTCGACCACAACGATGCGCTGCTGGAGCGCGTGCGGCGACAGACTCCGGGCGTGGTCGCGGTGGCGAACGACGAAGCGCGAGGGCTGTCCGGCGCCCGCAACAGCGGAGTCGCGGTGGCGCGGGGCGAGATCATCGCGTTTCTCGACGACGACGCGGCGGCCGCGCCGGATTGGCTGCGCCGGCTCCGCGCCGCCTACGACGATCCCCGCGTCCTGGGGGTCGGCGGCGCGGTCGAGCCGGCCTGGGTCGGCGGCCGTCCCGCCTGGTTTCCGGACGAATTCGATTGGG
>JAICJJ010000516.1 GCA_025928535.1 Thermomicrobiales bacterium | reverse complement strand
GTGCCGGCGTTGTTGACCCGCACCAGCCGGCTGAAGATTTCCATTTCCGTCCAGAGCGAGGGATTGTCTTGCGTCTGGGCCGGATCGAACTGCGTGGCATCGGCGCTGATGCCGACATTCAGCGTGCCGCCGGTCTTCTGGGGAATGGTCAGTTCGGGCAGCTTGCCCGAAACGGGAGCCTGCTGGGCCAGCGTCGAGAGATGTCCGGCCGGCGACATGCCGACGATCATCGCCAGCGCGAAGAGCAGCGTCAGCACGGTCGAGCGCCGCCGCGCCCGTCGCCCTGGCGACGATCCGATCCTGGGAGCGGTAATGGAATTCATCAGGCGCCTCCGCGAAGTCAATCGTCCATCGAACCAAGGTCGGCGCGTCTCCGTCGACCACCTCCTCTCTCCCAGAGTCGGTCCAGCACGGCCGAGATCTCGCGACGTCCCCCGCGAGTCGCCGCGTCTGCAATGGCAGTCAATCCGGGCTGACGCGGCCGGCATCCAACGACGTCGATATCGGACGCCGACGGTCTCGAGTCATGCCAATCCGAACGCAATGATTCGGATACGCAATCATGCGCAATCGCTCGCTCAGGTTTTGCGGGACGACGTTTCCTCGACCACGACTGAACCATCCGGCTCGTCGCTAAACAGCGTGGCGACCAGGTCCGTGCCGTGCTTGGCGTACTGTTCCTGCGCCGCCGGCACATCGCGGCGAAGGATGGCTTCGAGGATCGGTCGGTGCAGGGCGACGATCCGTCGCGGGTCGCGATTGACCTTGTTGCGCAACACCATCGCCCGGCGGATTTGGCCGGCGTAAATCTGCCAGACCTGAAGCAACAGATGATGATCGGCGAGCTCGCAAATCGCGGTGTGAAAGGCGATGTCTTCGCGATCCACCGCATCGACATCGCCTAACTCGGCCGCCTCCTCCATGCGCGTGATGATCGCCTGCAAGCGTTGCAGGTCCGTGTCCGACGCCCGCTCGATCACCCGCTGCACCGCAAAGCGCTCGATCAGATTTCGCAGGCTGCAGAGTTCGTCGAGCGCTCTCCGATCGATTGTCGAGACGAACGCCCCGCGAAACGGGATGTTGACGACCAAGCCCTCCTCGGCAAGTTCGCGCAACGCTTCGCGCAGCGGCGCCCGGCTGATGCCGAGTTGGCGCGCGATTTCCGCCTGGTTCAATGGCGCTCCGGGCGCCAGCCGGCCGTCAAGAATGGCCTGACGGAGCGCTTCCCGCGCGGCGCTGGCGCGGGTCGTTCGTTGCATTTCATTCAAGAGCGTGGTCGTCATCGGCTGCCCTGCGTTTGAATTCAGCGCCGACCCCATTGGCGGCGCGTCAGATCATAATCGGAAGCGGCGGCCGGTCGAGCGCGTCGCGCTTCTCGTCCGTCGTTCCTGACCTCGCTCGCGCGCGTCCGCGCCGGGTCGAACGAGAGTCTTGACTCTTGCCGGAGCGTCGGCTAGGATTCTACAGTCGATTGTCGACAATTTCAAGTCCTCGTCAAGACCGGCAACCAATGAATCGCGGAGGAGATCGCGCATGTCGCCCACGAAACCGTCGGTTGCCTCGGCGCGGCGCGGCACGCCGACCCGCAGGCGATGCGACGGCAGGGCGCCGGGGCGGAGTCCTCGCCGTCAGATTTCGAATCACGCGTGATCAGCAGCGATTGGAGCGGCGTCGGGCGGGCGCGCCGTTGGGGCTTGCCCGTCGTCGGTCTGGCGATGGTCGCACCCGCGCCGGCGATCGACCCAGCCGGCGGGGCGGTCGGCAATCGTTTGGTGTCGCCATGGCGAGTCCGATCGTGACCAACGGAGGCGTGGTGAAGCGCGTCGGAGGACAACTGGCGGATCGCGTCGCCGTCGTCACTGGCGCCGGCCGCGGACTTGGTCGGGCCGTCGCTGAACGATTCGTCCGGGAGGGAGCGACCGTCATTGCCGTGGCCCGAACGGAAAGCGAACTGCGCGATCTGGCGGCGCGGCTTGGGTCCGCGCCGGGCGTTCTCGATGTAGTTCAACTCGACGTCGCCGACGATGCGCAGGTGAACGCGTTTGCGCGCCGAGTGCTCGATCGCTACGGCCGGATCGACGCGCTGATCAACAATGCCGCGATCCTGGAGATCGGCCCATTCCACGCGATGTCGATGGAGGACTTCGATCGCACGATAAACATCAACCTGCGCGGCGCGGTGCTCTGCACGCACGCGTTCATCGGCGCCATGCGGACCGCCGGCCGGGGGAGCATCATCAACGTTGGCTCTGCGGCCAGCGCCAAAGGTTTTGCCGGGGAGACGCATTACTGCGCCGCCAAGTTCGGTCTGGAAGGGTTCAGCGAGGCGCTTGCGATCGAGGCGCGCGAGTACAACGTCGCCGTCAATCGGCTGAGCCCGGGCTATCGCATCAAGCCGACATCGGTCACCCTCGCGGAGGCAGCGCGCGCGGACCCCGAGACGCGGTCCCAGTGGCAAGACCCGGCAGCGATGACGGACGCATTCGTGTTTCTGGCGCTGCAAGACGGGGCAGGGGTCACCGGACAGCATTTCAACGCGTTCGAGTTGGCGGAGCGGATCCGCGCCAGCCGCCGGCTCGAGTGCGAAGGCG
>JAICJJ010000561.1 GCA_025928535.1 Thermomicrobiales bacterium | reverse complement strand
CTCCCCGCCGGTGCGTCCCGGCATCACGCCCGCCGCATCGGGCGCCCCCCTCTTTTGGTTTCTGGCCTAATGGGGGCGGGGCCGCGTTCCCCCCCCCGCCACCCACACGTCGAAGTCTCGCTCGTTGCCCTTGGGCGCGGCCCTACAGGACAGCGGCGCCGACGCCGAAGATCGCGCCCAGGATGCCCATGACGATCGCGAAAGCGATCGCCGCGACGATCGCGGTGATCACGGCGCGGCCGGTGCTGAACTCCAGCGACTGGCGAATGGCGATAATCACGCAGACCAGGCTCCAGATGGCGCCGATGAGGGCGATCAGCCAGCCGATGCCCGGAATGGCGCCGAAGACGGCCAGGATGCGCGGCGCCTGCGCGTAGCCGACGAGGCGCGCGACCTGCCCCACATCCGCCTGCGTCGTCGGCGTCCCGAAGAGCTGGGTGCCGAAGAAGTAGGCGAGCGCCGAGAAGATGATCCACCCGATCAGGGCGGAGACGATACCGAGGATGACGCCTTTCGCGCCTTCGTCGATGCCGCCGATCGCGCCGGCGAGCGCGGCGAGGCCAACGATGATCGCCGCTTCCTTCGTCGCGTTCCGGTCGTGCTCGATCGCCTCATAGGTCGGGATATCCAGTTTCAGGATTCCCATGACGCGATCGACGATCGCGTTGTTCGCTGCTTGCATGGAAAACGTTCCTCCCGCGATGCCATCCGGACCGCCGTGTGAGCCTGCGACCGCACTCGCCGTGACGGTCATCGTTGCTGCCCCGTTCGGCGTCAAGTGTAGCGTCTGCCACCCGTCGGGAATAGGTGGAAACCGCCAGTTCCGGGGGCGGGTTAGCCGGTAATCAGCGCCGCCCGCGGACCGGGAGGGTCGCGATGACGGCGTTGAGGACCGTGAGGCCGAAGAGCAGCACGCCGTTCGGGACGTGGAGCGAGGCGGCGAAGAGGTTGGTGCGCCCGCCGTAGCCGAGCCCAATCTGGATGAAGAGCAGCGCCAGAATGACGACGTTGATGACGAGGACGTTCGTGCCCCAGAGCCGCTGCCGCAAGCCGATGAAGGCGAGGATGAGCTGGGCGATGACGATGAGGAAGATGAGGTTCCCGAGCATCCCGTGGTCCTCTTTCAGATGCGGGAACGTGGCGCTCCGAAAGAGGAACTGGCCGGCGAGGATCGCCTGCAGCAAGACCAGCACCGCGGTCGCCGTGGAGACCCACCGGAACCACTGGGCGACGGCATTCGATCCCGCCGGGCGCGGTTGACCATTCAGGCTCATTGTGCTCTCCCTGATCCAGCAATGGCGTCGGTAGCGACGCCCCAACGCGCTAAGCCTACCCGAGTGTTGCCCGTTTGATAGCGAATCGGGCCGTAAGAGCGTCCAATAGAGACATGATGCGGTCGTGTGCGGCTGAATCCGCATTGTAGAGGGGGGCCCGGGCGATGATATCGGATGCCGGACTGTCGGGACGGCGGGCGCTGGCGCGTCTGCTCGCCACGCTGCTGATGACGGCGTTGGTGCTGGCTCAGGCGACGACGGGCGGGCTCGCCGCGCCGGCGACCAGCCATGTCGAGGTGATCGCCCAGGGCGTCGCGCCGATGCCGACGGAATCGGTGACCTGGCGCGTCGTGCGGCGACAGGCACGGCCGGCGAACGAGGCGACGTCCGCGTCGACGCGGCTCGGCTTCACGCTCGCGGACGCGGATTCCTTCGTCGTCACCGACGAGGCGACCAGGGCGCAGGTGATCCTCGATCCGGGCGAGGCGGCGTTCCATCGGGATGGCGCGAAGGAGACCCGCCAGTCGTTCGACGAGCGGCCCGCCGCCTATTTCGACATCGAGCTGGTAGCCGCGACGGACGCGCGGAAGCAATCGACGCTGAACGGCGGCCGGCTGCTCTTCGCCGGCGACAGCTTCACGATGCCGCAGGGCACCCGGCAGCTCGAGCTGAGCCGGGACGTCTTGCGCGGCGGCGAGACGGGCAGCTTCGTCGGCAGCCGGACACCGATGCTGATCTTCGTCACCGCCGGCGATCTCTCGGTCACGGATCGCAGTGGCAAGGCGCACGAGGTCGCTGCCGGCAAGGCGGCCCTGGTCTCCGGCAACCTGACCTTGCAGGGCGGCCAGAGCGACGGCGCGAGTTACGTCGTCGCCCGGGTCGGGCGCTCGCTGCCAGAAGCGAAGCAAGTGTCCACGCCCACCAGGACGCCAGCGCCGGAACCGGCTCGCACGCCGGTGCCGACGGCCGCGCCGACGCAAGCGCCGACCGAGGCGCCATCCGCGCCGACCGGCACCTT
>JAICJJ010000549.1 GCA_025928535.1 Thermomicrobiales bacterium | reverse complement strand
TCCAGCCGGAGCGAGGTGAAAAAGCCGCGGTCGGCGAACGCCGGCTCGCCCTCGGCCCGCTGTTCGGCGCCGCGCCGGTGGATCGTGCCGAGGAGACGGCCAAATTGCTCGACATGGTCGTCTTCGACGTCCCCGGCAAGGAGCATCGTTTTCCAGTTGACGTGCGGCCGCGGAGCGGCGGCCATGCCGAGGAGATGCTGAGTCGCGTCTTCGAAGACGAACGCGACGGTCGAACCGGGCGGCGCGAGGCGGGCCAGCCAGCGCAATCCGAGCGCTTCGCGGTGGATGCGTTCCGGCGAACTGAACCAATCGACCTGCACCCGCAACTTGGCGAGCGCCTGCTTGACGACCCACGCTTCGCCAGACGGTCGTTCGACCAGCACCGTCCGATTCGAGACGCCGCCGGCCAGCGGTTCGATCCGCGGCGTCTCCTCCAGTCCGATCCGGCCGGCGGCGCGCAACCAGGCGAGCAATTCGCCCGGCCGTTCGATGTCGATCGTTCCGGAATCGTGATCGTCGGTCACGTCAGCCTCAACCCGCGGACGCCCGTCCCGCCCGCACGGCGGCGGCGGCCGCCCGAGCGCGCTCGGTCAGCGTCGGCCAATCGGCGGCGGCGACCGATTTGGCGTCGACCAGGTTGCTGCCGAGCGCGACGGCGACCGCGCCGGCGCGGATGAAGTCGGCCGCATTCTCGGCCGAGACGCCGCCGGTCGGGATCAGTTTGACCTGTGGCAACGGGCCGAGCACGTCTTTCAGGTAGCGCGGGCCGCCCAGGCTGGCCGGAAAGACCTTGACGTAGGTCGCGCCCGCTTCCCAGGCGGTCAGGATTTCGGTCGGCGTCAGCGCGCCGATCACCGTCGGCACGCCGTAGCGATGGCACAACTCGATCGTTCGGACGCTCAGTGTCGGCGTCACGATGTAGGCGGCGCCGGCCAGGATCGCCGCGCGGGCCGTTTCGGGATCGAGCACGGAGCCGGCGCCGATCAGGGCGCGCTCGTCCATCGCCGCCCGCGTCGCCGCGATCGCCGCTCCGGCGGCGGGATTGGTGTAGGTGAATTCGATCGCGCGGACGCCGCCGCGCGCCAGCGCCTCCGCGAGCGGCGCCGCCGCCGAAAGATCGTCCAGCCGCACCACCGCCACCACGCCGTCTTCTTCGATTATCCGCGCATCCGGCACCCGTCGCCTCCCGTGTCTGATTCGCCCGTTCTCGCGGCGGCCGAACGGTTCGTCGCGCCATCGTACGACAGCGGCGCCGACGAGACGGCGCCGTCATGCGCGGCTTCGCCTACAATCGACTCAACGATGGAGGCAGCGATGGCGACCACGACCCGGCGATTGACCTACGACGATCTGGCGGCGGTCGTGACGGAGCGCGATGGCGACCGACTCGAGTTGATCGACGGAGTGTTGTACGTGACGCCGGCTCCGCGACCCGTCCATCAGTTGGTTCTGGAAAACCTCTACTCCCTGCTGGAACGCCACGTCCGCGCCGCCGGCTTGGGTCGCGTCATGACTGCGCCGGTCGACGTGCGCCTCTCGTCCTTCGATGTCGTCCAGCCCGATCTGCTCGTCATTCGGCGGGAGCGGCTGTCGATGGTCGGCGACATCGCGATCGACGGCGCGCCCGATCTGGTCGTGGAAATTCTCTCGCCCGGCACACGGGATCGCGATCTCGGCGTGAAGCGCGAGTTGTACGCGCGATCCGGGGTGCGTGAGTACTGGCTGGTCGATCCCGCTGCGCGGACCATCGTCCTGCTCACGCTGCGCGATGGACGCTATGAGGCGATCACGCCCGGCGCGGCGGGGACATTCCATTCGGCGCTACTGCCCGGCCTGGCGGTCGATCCGGACGCGGTGTTCGATCTGGATTGAACGCCGCATCGTCGCCATGAGCGCGGCGAAGAACCTCAAGCGTCGAGTCCAGCAACGCCGAGATCCTTCGCTCTGCTCAGGATGACGACCTCCCAGGAGCCGCCTCGACGGCACGCTGCTCGACTCCTCGACTCCTCGACTCGCCCTTCATGACCCCTTGCCGCATCCAGCGTCATCACGCAGACGGGCGGCGTACAATTTCGGAGCCTTCCGGGCGGCGCCGGGGGCGAGCGAAGGAGCGAGGTTGGTGCTGACGCTGGCGCGGCGGTTGGCGTGGAGCGCGGCCATCGGGATGATGGTCGTCTTGCTCATGGGCGCGACCGTCACCAAAACCGGATCGAGCATGGGGTGCGGCCGGACCTGGCCGCTTTGCAACGGGCAATTCATCCCCCGCTATGCGTTCGAGACGGCGATCGAATTCAGCCATCGTCTTGTCACCTCGATCGAAGGGCTGCTGCTCGTCGCCGCCTGCATCGCCGCGTT
>JAICJJ010000521.1 GCA_025928535.1 Thermomicrobiales bacterium | reverse complement strand
CGGCGCCTGGGCGAAGCCGATCAGCCGGGCGATCTGCCAGAACGAAGCGCGGCGCGGCGGCGCGAACAGCGAGATGCCGACGAAATAGGCCAGCACGGCGAAGAGCGCCCATTGCGCGACCTCGCCCGCGAACGCTTCGAGAAACGCCAGCGAATCGGGGCGGGCGATGTAGGTTCCGAGCGCCGCCGCCGCTGACGCGATCACCACCACCAGCAGCGCCTGCCAGGTGGCGACCCGATCGTGCTCGATCTCGTCGTAACTGTCGCGATCGAACCGCAAGAAGCCGACGAGCCGGTCGATGAATGAGTGTCGTTCCGCCGCCGCCAACCGGCTGTTGCCCGCCATCGCGCTCACTCCGTCTGGACGTGCCGTTCGCGCGCCGGCCCGGCAGCCTCGCGATCTGTCGGACATCGGCGCCCGGAGTGTAGCGCGTCCGCCGCGGCAGGCGCCGGTTTGTGATTGCTGTGGCCGTTGCGTGTGCAATGCGTGTCCTGCGCGCGTGGTCCGGCGACGCCTGGAGGCGGAGGATGGAAGCGCGGAAGAGACGCTTCCGCCGGTTCGTGGAAAAGGAGGTCGCCATGGCCGAAACGCTCATCGTCTTGCTGGCGGCCGGGCTGATCTTCCTCGGCTGCGGAATCGAATTCGGAGAGGAGCCCGAGATGTTGCCAGGCCTGACGCCGCCCGATATCGAAACCGTCGAGCAGCGACGGCGCGATCTGTTGGATTGGGCCGTCGCGCAACGCCCCTTGCCCGATGCTCCGGCGTCCCCGGCGGCCGTGCGGCAATCGTGGCGCGTGACGATCGGGCAGGCGCTGATGCGCGTGGGCGCGTGGATTCAGGGCGAAGTTCGACGCTCGCCGGTCGCTCCCGGCCAGGCGTTCAGCCCGAAATGAGCGGCGTTCGCAGCGTGCCCGCGGCGCCGCCCGGTTTGGGCGATCGGAGGAGAATCGTGAATCCCATCGCCTTGGGAGCGTGGCGCAGGGCGGCGTTCGCCGCCGTTGCGCTGGCCCTCGCCATTTTGCTCGGGATCGCGGTCGCGGGCGTGGTCGCCGCGGCGCCGCAACAAGGGCCGGACCACGGCCGGGCCGCCATCCTCGATCGCTTTCCGCCTGAATCGATCTGGTCGGACGCCACGCCGAGCCAGGCCTTGGCGACATCGACCGACGAAGCGGCTTCGGCCGCGCGCTGAACCGGCCGGAGCCCGCCGATCAGGTCGGGGCGGCGGTGAACGCGTCGTCGAGGATGTCGATCGCGGCCTCGACGTCCGTTTTGCGCACGATCAGGGGCGGGCCGATGCGCAGCACATTGGCGTGCAGCCCGCCCCGGCCGACGATCTGACCGCGCCGTTTCGCGCCGTCGAGCACACGCGCCGTCGTCTTCGGCACCGGCGTCTTCGTCTGGCGGTCGCGGACGAGTTCGACGGCGACCATCAACCCCATGCCGCGCACGTCGCCGATCGCCAGATGGCAGGTCGCCAGATCGTGCAGGCGTTCCTGCAGATAGCCGCCGTCGTCGTGATCGAATTGCCGCCGAAGGTCGAAGCACTGAGGGCGCGGATCGACGAGGCGAGGGCGACGATCCCGCCGATCGGGATTCAGAATGAGGCTATCCCGATGCCGCCGCAGCAAATCGGCCGCATCGTCGCTTGAATCTGGTGCGATTGCGATGTCGTGATCGCGTGGATCGGCAGGGGAGGGCAGCAGAGTTCAGTAATGGGCGGGGCGAGGCTCTTGACGGCCCAATGGCGATCGGTTACATCCCTTTTGCACATTCAGTCGGATTAGTCGGCGCCGATTTGAGCGGATGTGGTCGATGCCCAACCCTGCGGACGCGCCGTCGAATGACTATACCGATCGATCTTCGACCGGCGAGCCGCTCATCCTGTTGTCGCAGGTCGTTGACGCGGGCGACACGAGGGCTCGATCGCGGAGTCAGCGGTTCGTCGTCTCGGCCAGCAAGAAGACCGATATCCCGGCCTTCTATCTCCCCTGGTTTGCGCAACGTGTTGCGGAGGGGTTCGTCGACGTCCCGAACTCGCGGTATCGCCATGTGACCTACCGAGTTTCGCTGCTCCCGGAGCACGTTGCTGGCATCGTCTGGTGGTCGAAAAACTACGATGTCTATCTCCGCGATCGGTTCTTTCCCGTCTTCCAGCGCTACGACAAGCAGTTCTTCCACTTCACCATCAATTCGCGTCGGGACGACCTCGCATGGCTCGAACCGGACGTGCCAAGCGAGTCGGCGGCGATCGAGCAAATCAAGCGGCTTGCGGACAAGCGTGATCCAGGCTGGATCGCCTGGCGCAACGATCCCATCTGCTTTTGGTCGGACAACGGCGTTTCCAAGTCAAGTTGGGACGAGGCGTTTTTCGAGCGCATGTGTCGATCACTGTCGCGCATTGGCGTTCGCTCGATTTTCGTCAGCGTCGCCGACCCGTACCTGAAGTTCCGACGACGATTGGCCGAATTCTTCCCATATGTAACGCTGCGCGACCCGGCTCCGCTCGAACTTAACGAGATGGCGTCTGCCATGGAGCAGATCGCGTCGTCTTATGACAT
>JAICJJ010000350.1 GCA_025928535.1 Thermomicrobiales bacterium | reverse complement strand
GCGGGCGCGTCGGCCGCAGCACCAACCGCGCCTACGCCTACCTCCTCTATCGACCGGCGAAACCGCTTTCCGGCGAAGCGCAGGAACGGCTCAACGCGATTCAGGAAGCGACGGAACTCGGCGCGGGGCTGAAAGTCGCCATGCGTGACATGGAAATCCGCGGCGCCGGCAACATCCTCGGCGCGGAACAGAGCGGCCACATCGCGGCCATCGGCTACGAACTCTACATTCGGCTCCTGAGCCAGGCGGTCGAAGAAATCCGCAGCGGCCGGCCGGCGGCCGAAATCGGGCCGGTCACGCTCGACTTGCCGCTGACCGCCTTGATCCCGGCCGACTACATCGCCGACACCGAACTGCGCCTGGCGACGTACCGCCGGATCGCCGCCGTCGAGTCGCTCGCCGACCTGGCGAGCCGGCGCGACGAACTCGAAGACCGCTTCGGGCCGATCCCGGAGCAGGTGGAACATCTTCTCGCCCTGATCGCCTTGCGGTTGCGGGCGACGTCGCTCGGCATCGAATCGGTCGTCGAGCGGGAACGGGAAATCGTCATCCGCCCGGTCGAAACCGCCGGTCTCGAGCGACGGCTGCGGCCGCTCCTCGGGCGCGCCGTCAAATTGACGCCGAATTCGATCCGGCTGCGCCTTCCCGATCTGACCATGCCGTGGCAACAGGCGATCGACCTCGTTCTCGACGCAGTCGAAACCAAACTCCCCGCGAGAGAGGTGGTCGCCGCTCGCGCCTGACCGCCATCCTCACGGAACAAGAAACAGGGCGAGCCCGGCTTGCCGCCGGGCTCGCTCCGTTCGCGCGTCTGCCAGTTTGGCAGATGAGATCAGTGGTCGCTGGCGCCGCTGCGCGAACCGTTGCTCGAAGCGGGCGACTCGCGGCGGACGAATCCGCGCGCGGCCAGTTCGTCCATGATGAATCGGGCGTTTTGCTCCGGCGTGTGGTTGACGGTGTCGAGCCGGATTTCCGGATTCAGCGGCGGCTCGTACGGATCGCTGATGCCGGTGAACTCCTTGATCTCGCCGCGCCGCGCTTTCGCGTACATCCCCTTGACGTCGCGCTTTTCGCATTCGGACAGGGGCGTGTCGACGAAGATTTCGATGAACTGGTCTTCGGCCATCATTTCGCGGATGGCGTCACGGGTGGCGCGATAGGGCGACACCGCGGCGCAGATGACGACGCCGCCGTGCCTGACGATTTCGCCGGCGACAAAGCCGATCCGCAAGATGTTCGTGTCGCGGTCTTCGCGGCTGAAGCCGAGCCCTTTCGAAAGGTGGGTGCGAACCACGTCGCCGTCCAGTTCGGTCATCGAACGCCCCGCTTCGTGCAGCAGGACCGACAGCACGGCGGCCGTCGTCGATTTGCCGGCGCCGCTCAAGCCGGTGAACCAGAGGCAAACGCCCTGCTTGTGACGCGGCGGATAGGCTTCGGCGAGGATTTCCGCCGTCGTCGGTCGGCTGAACCAGGACGGCAGCAACCGCCCTTTCGCCAGATAGTCTTCCCGCACCTGGGTGCCGGAGATGTTCGCCGTCCGGGCGCCGGCGGGAATCTTCGTCACCTCTTCGTAGCGATCTTCGTCCGGCAGATAAAGCAGTTCCTGGAACGGCACCATCTTGACGCCGGTTTCGGCCTGGTGCGTGCGGACGAGTTCCTGCGCGTCGTAGGGGCCGAAAAAGGGCTTGCCGGTCGAATCCTTGCCGGGGCCGGCGTGGTCGCGGCCGACGACGAAGTGATTGGCTCCGTAGTTGCGGCGGATGAGCGCGTGCCAGAGCGCCTCGCGCGGCCCGCCCATCCGCATCGCCAGCGGCAGCAACGAAAGGATGATCCGATCCGGCTCGAAATAATTCTGCGCCAGCGCCTTGTACGTGCGGACGCGGGTGTAGTGATCGACGTCGCCCGGCTTGGTCATGCCGACCGACGGATGCAGCAGCAACACGCCGTTGACTTCGACGATCGCCCGCCTGGTCAATTCTTCGTGCACCCGGTGCATCGGATTGCGCGTCTGGAAGGCGACGACGTTTGCGTAGCCGGTCTGCGCCAGAATGTCGCGCACTTCGGCCGGCGTGCGCCGCAGGTCCTGGAAATCGTAGTGGCTCGGCAACCGCAGCACTCGCAGCGAACCCGACGCGTTCAACCGCCCCCAGCGCTGCATTTCGTTCAAGAGCGGATGCTTCGTGTCGGTCGAGCGCAGGACATGCTCGCCGAACTCGGCCGGGTCCCAGGGGTAGAGTTCCTCGATCGTCATGATCGCGAGGAGATCGTTTTTCGAATCGCGCAGGGCGATGTCGGTTCCTTGCCGCAGCCCGGCGTCGGCCGCGACCGGCAACGTGATCGGCATCGGCCAGAGCGTGCCGTCGGCCAGCCGCATCTCGGCCAGCACGCCGCGGTAGTTTTCCTCGTTCATGAAGCGGTCGAGAGGCGAAAAGCCGCCGACGGCCAGCAATTCGAGATCGCACACCGAACGCGCCGAGATTTGCAGCGACGGCAAGGTGCTGGCGTAGGCGCGCGCGTCGGTCAGTTCATCTTCCGGCACGAGCAGATCGACCAATTTGCCGCCATGGGGCGCGATCAACGGCGCGGCCGTTTCGGTGGTGGTTCCCAACGTTGTCTCTCCTCGATTCCAAAACCCGATCGGCCCAAGATGCCGGTCAGAGCGTAGCGCGGCCGGCCCGCCGACCTACCGGAGCAACGTCCAGGCGGTCGTCACGAGCAAGCCCGCCATCCCGATCTGGAGCGGCCGCCGCGGCACCCAGACCGCCAGCCGGCTGCCAATGATGACGCCCGGGATCGAGCCGATCAGCAAGCGACCCGCGATCCCGATCTGAACGTCCTGAAGGAAGATTTGGTGCGCGATCGCCCCGGCGGTGACGAGCAGGAAGGCGTGAGCGATGTCGGTGCCGACCAGCACCTGCGGATTGATGGCGATCACCATCACCAGCAAGGCGATGATGAGGCTGCCGCTGCCGATCGAGGTCAGGCCGACGAGCAAGCCGCCGAGCGCGCCGATGAGGACGATCCGCGCCGTCGGAAACGTTGCAAAGTCGAGATTGACGTTCGAGTTCAGCACCGTGGCGCCGGTCAGCACCTTGCGGACCATCAACGCCGCGGCGATGAAGAGGACGATGCCGATCAACTGCTTCAGGCGATGCTCGATCAGATCGGCGGAGCCGTTGCCGTGCAGGATCGACAAGCCCCAGACCGCGACGACGGTCGCCGGCACGCTGCCGATCGCGAGGGCCCGCACGACGCGCCAGTCGATGCTCCCCTGCCGCCCGTGTTGCCACGTGCCGGCCAGTTTGGTCAGCGCCGAATAGGCGAGGTCGGTGCCGACCGCGCCGGTCGGCGGCAGCCCGAGCATGAGGAGCAGCGGCGTCATCAGCACGCCGCCGCCGACGCCGGTCAATCCGATCATGATCCCGACGACCAACCCGGACACCGGCAGCAACAGGTCTTGGCTCATCGAACGATCCCCTTCCCGTCCCTCCGGCGCGACGCCGGGCGGCGCGCTCCGGATTCGCTCCGACTCGAATCCCCACCAAGTCGGTCGCCTATGTAGAATGACACGGAAATCGCCCCGGCGCAACCCGCCGGGGCGATCGTCAACGAATGTCCGTACGTTTGGGTCGGTCAAACCTCGCGCAGCAACGCCAGCGTCGCGCCGTCCCCGCCTTGTTCGGGCGGCGCCAATTCCTGCCGCGCGACGGCCGGGTGATTGGCCAGCAATTCGCGCACGACCTGCCGCAGCGCGCCGGTTCCCTTGCCGTGGATGATCCGCACGAACGGCAATCCGGAGCGGTAGGCGTCTTCGATGTAGCGGTCGAGCATTTCTTCGACTTCCGCCGCTCGATAGCCGCGCAGATCGAGTTCGATCGAGACGGGCGGCGGCGGGGCCGGCTTGAACACCTGCCGCTCCTGTTGCGGCGCCGGCGCGCGGCCGAGCCGTTCGAGCGCGTCGAGCGGCTGCCGAACCTTCAGCGCGCCGAGCAGCAGGTCCGCTTCGCCGTCGGAAACGGCGATCACCTCGCCTTCCTG
>JAICJJ010000325.1 GCA_025928535.1 Thermomicrobiales bacterium | reverse complement strand
CGTCGAAGAGCGTGACCGGGCTGACCGCGTCGAAATCCCAGATATCGTGGTGGATCGTCTGGAAGTGCCACTGCATCTTGCCGGTCTTGTAGTCGAGGGCGACGATCGAATCGGTGTAGAGGTTGTCGCCGGCCCGCGCCGAACCGTCGAGATCGGGGTTGGGGTTGGCGACGACGAAGTAGAGCAGCCCCAACTCGGGGTCGATCGCCGGGGTGCTCCAGACCGACCCGCCGCCGCTCGCCCAAACGTTGTTGTCCTGCTGCCAGGTGTCGTGCCCGGGTTCGCCCGGTCCCGGAATGGTGTTGAACCGCCAGATCTCGTTCCCCGTTTTGGCGTCATGGGCGGTCAGGCGGCCGCGCATCGTGTATTCGGCGCCGGAGACCCCGATGAACACCAGGCCGTCGTAGTAGCGCGGGGCCATCGTCTCGGTTTCCCCGAGCAGCGGGTCGGCCACCCGCACGGCCCATTTTTGCTTGCCGGTCGCGGCGTCGACCCCGATGAGCCGGCCATCGAGCGTGGCGACGTAGACCATGCCGCCGCCGACATCGGCGCCGCGGTTGTCTTGCCCGCAACAGGTCGGCTGCGAGATGGGGTCGGGCACCTTCGGGTCGTAGGCCCACTTTTCCTTGCCGGTCTTGGCGTCGAGCGCCCAGACCTGGCTTTGGGGGCCGGTCACATACATCACGCCGCCGACCACGACCGGCGACGTTTCAAATGAGGCGGGAAGCGCGGTCGCCCCGGTGTGGAAGGTCCACGCGCCTTTGAGGTCTTTCACGTTGCCCGTGTCGATCTGATCGAGCGACGAGTAGCGCTGGTTGTAGAGGTTGCCGCCGTACGTGGCCCAGTCCGCGCCCGCCGGTTCCCCCGCGGGAGCAGCGCCTGCGGGCGCCGGGGTGGCGGTTTGGGCGGCGAAGGCGGTCAGGCCGCCTGCGCCACTGAGCACGGAGAGGATAAGTGCGACTATCGCGCGGGAGAGCATGTCACTGTCCTTTCTTGCGATCCGGCTTGCGGGAACAGCGAGACCGCGGAACCATGGCTGCATCGGGGACCTCCTTCCCTATGGGCTGGAGCAGCGAAGACGAGGAGCGGCCCGGACGGCCAAATGATCGGAGAGGAGGCGTCGCCACGGTGGCGTGGGTCTACGTCGAGGCGAGGGCGCCGTTGACGCCATTCGGGAAGAAGCCGCCGCTGCGGACGCCGGTGTTCGGCGTCAGGTAAACGATCTGCAGCACCTGCTGGGGCGTTCGGGTGAACGCGATGCCACGGTCGTCGGCGGGAACGAAGTTGGCGCGCCCGTTGACCTCGATCCCCTGCTCGATCTGCGGCATGCCGTTCAGTTTGCCGCGGGCGACGGTGATCGCGTTGGCGGCTTGCCGCGCGGTCTCCCCGGCTTGGTAGAGTTGGGAGCGCGCCATCCCCATGTGGTAGGCCTCGACGGCGAGGACGCCGGCGATGTCCCCTTGCTTGGTCTTGTCCGTGATCAGCGGCGTGGCCCCCTTGTAGCCGGTGACGCCGACGTCTTCGAAGAGCATCCCGCCGAGCAGGAAGTTGAGCTCGTCGGTGAACGGATCGTAGTTGGCGCCGAACCCGGCCGCCTGGCCGACGGCGGCGAAGCCGGCCGTCAGATCGATCGCCGACCGGTCGATCGCCTTGGTCCCCAACGACTGGCGGTAATAGCGAACATGCTCCTGCTCGTCACTCGCCAATTCCTCGGCGAACTGGCGGATGACGTCGCTGGCGAAGGGGACCATCCGGCCGCCGGTGACCAGTCCCGGGTTGGCGCCGACATCGGTCGCGGCGAGGCCTTGGCCGGTCGTGCCGCGCAGGTAGTACTCCGCTTCCAGGTACTCGAGGTTGAGCACAAAGGTGTAGATCGTGTCGTCGTCGATCGGCGGCGCGGCCGCCACCGGCGTGCTCTGGGCGGCCGCCGGAATGCTCGGCCCACGAGCGGTCATCGCCCCCCCGATTCCAACCGCGGCCATCCCCATCAAGGCGCGGCGACGATCGATCAGTGAAGCAGTGTGGGTCATGGTCGTTCTCCGTTCGGTCGAGCGGGACCGAGGCCCGCATCGACCGCGTACGCAATCAACAGGGTGCACGTGTCGTCATGGTGCCTCCGTTTCCAGCGGCTCCTCCGCCCACCAAATCCAACGCGAGCCGTCCTCATGCTCCGTCCAGGGCGGCAAGACGCCCTCCGCTTCGAGCTGCGCCCGCGCCCGGCGGACGGCGCTCGTGTAGAGGTAGTGGAGCAGCGCTTCAAAGCGTTCTTCGCGGTCCGGCAGACTCGTGCGCGCGAAGACCTCGGCGAAGACGGGCTGCTCAGCCCGAAACGCCGCGGCGAATTGGTCGGCCAGCCGGTCGAGCAGCGGCAGGAAAGCGCGGCGATCCGGGGCGAGCACGACCGGAAAGTTCAGACGGTAATAGCGTTCCGCTGGCGATCGTCGCGCCGAATTGGGCGCCGCCGTCTCCCGGATCAACTCTCGCGCCAGCAACTCGGTGACATGGCGATGAACGGCGGGCGGAGAGAGACCGAGGATCTGCGCGAGTTGGGCGCCTGAGTGGGGGAGGCGGTGAAGAGCGTTGAGAATGAGTTCCTTTGTGCCGTCGTGGAACTTGCCGTCTTTGGAGACCGCCTCCCACGGGTCCTGGGCGACGGGGGCGGCGGAGACGCAGTCGCAGGCGAAGCGAAGCAGCGGGGCGGCGGCATCCGGTGGGGAATGCTGATCGGACATCAAGCAAGGCCCTTGGTGGAGTTCGGCCTGGGGGCCGAAATTAACACGCCCGTTAATGCACGGGGCGTGCCAGCGGAGGGAGACTCTGCGACCGGCCGCACGGGCTGACAGGGTATGACGCCATGAGCAAGATCCGTGAGGCGTCGATCGTCGATGGCTCTGTCGACCTGCCCGTTGGTGTTGGAAGGGATCGACGCCGAGGAGATGGGGAGCCGGCTGCCGACGATCGCGGCGCTGCTGCAAGGCGGGCTGATCACCATCGATCCCGTCACAGTCATCCGTTGCCAGCCGCATCCCGACGCCTCCCTGGCCGGCGATCCCGCCTCGCCGTTCACGGTCGTTCATGGGCACGCCCGGCGCCACGTGGACGAGTCAGGAAGTCGGGATGTCGCGCGAAGGACCGTCATCCTGCGCGGAGCGAAGGATCTCGCTCTGCATGTTGGCGGCGCCGAGATCCTTCACTTCGTTCAGGATCACGAGGGCGGGAGGGCCGCGCGCCCCCTCTCGCCACTCGCCTCGCCCATGTTGACCATCGGCCAACATCGCTGTCCCCGTGGCACGGCCGATGTGTACGGACAGGCGGTCGCGCCCGCGGAGGCGATTCGCGCGTCGTGCTTGTGACTGCAAGAAACACCAGCCGATGGTCCTTACCCGAAGGGTGACAACGGGGCAACCGGTTTACTTGTCGGCGGTTCGGCCGCTAAGATGCCGCTATGCAGTTGCAGAGTGGCTGGACGGCTCCTGCCACGACGCGACGGCATCGTCGATTCGTCCGAACGCCGCCGCGCCAACCGGCGCGGCGCGGAGATGCGCGATGACCGATCCTTCCATCGCGTCGGATGCGGAACCGCCCCGCGTGCAAATCGCGGACGGGGCGGTCGAGCCGGAACCGGAGCGGCCCGCGATGCGCCGGCTCTTTCTGACGAGCGACTTGCGCGCCGCGACCGGGCTGCCCCGGACCCACATGGATTTCTATCTGCGCGAAGGGATCATCCAGCCGACCGCCCGCACCGAGAGCGGCTATCTCCTCTTCGACGAGCGGGAGCTGGACATCCTGCGCACGGTCTTGCGCTGGCGGCAGCACGGCATCGGCATTCGCGAGATTCGCCAGCGCCTGGGCCGAGACGACCGGTGAGCGAGCGGCGCTCCCCGGCAACCACGCGGCGCGATGCGCCGGAAAGGATGGACGCGATCGATCGCAGCGGGACCAGCCGGCGACCAGCCGGCCGACGCGATGCCGCGGCGCGCGCCAACGCGCCGACGGGGCCATGCGTCGGGCCGGGAACGCCGGCGACGGAGACGAAAAAGACCGGCGCGCCAACGCCGATCTTTCGCCGATTCCGTCCGGAACCGCATCCATTGTTGTGGTTGACCGCTCTGCCGGATTGCGAACGGACCGTCGCCAAACCGCCTGTTCGCTGATCCGCAACGGAGCTTCGATTCGCCGCCAATATCCCCGCCAAGGGAGGGTTTCGTGCACCCTGGCGACGGCCGCATTCTAGGCGCGCCTCCGACGGCGTGTCAAGACGTCATGTTTGCTCCCGAACCGCTTTCGGCG
>JAICJJ010000519.1 GCA_025928535.1 Thermomicrobiales bacterium | reverse complement strand
GGCCGGAGGCGCGCGCCGCGCGCGCGGCGCGGTGGTTGGAGTCGCCCCTGGGGAGCACCTCCGCAATTGGCACTGGGCGGCGGGCGCCGGGCGACGCGCGCCGCCCGGCGACCATCCTCATGGGCTGGGCGTCGGGACCGGGAACAGCGAGCCCGACGACGCGGGCGTTTCACCGGCGACCGGCGTCGCCGCCGGCGCCGGCGTTCCGCCCGGGAGCGCCTGCGGCGTCGCGATGCCGAGCGCGTTCTGGATCTGCTGCAACTGCTTGGAAATCGAATCGAACCCGACCGTGGTGTAGAACGACGCCGTCGCCTCGTTGCCGGTGTCGTCGAAGGCCGAGACGTCGCGCGGCCCTTCGCCGGTGACCGGCATGTAGACGTCGGTCGTGAATTGGCCCTTGTCGTCAGATCGCAAATTGGTGATCGTGATGCCGCCGACGTCGATCGCGATATTCGAGATCGGCGTGAAGCCGAAGCCCTGGATCGTCACGTCGCGCCCGGCGTCGCCGCTCGGCGGATTGAGGAAGAGGGACGGCGGCGTGATCGCGGTGCGGCGGGCGAAGGCGATCTGCTGCATCGGGCCGTTGTATTCGCCGAGCCGGGTGTCGGCCCAGACGAGATAGACGTCGTCGTTGGTGGAGGCCATCGAAAAGTAGTCGCCAAGGAATTGCCCGCCGGGGAAGCCTTTCAACGCGTTCGACGCGAAGTCGGTCACGCGGGTGTCGGGCTGGGTCAGGCCGGTCTGCTTGTCCGTGAAGCCCCAGGTCGCGCCTTGGTCGGTCGATTGGGAATAGTAGATGTTGTAGCGGACCTGGCTCGGGTCGTCGCGCATGTCTCCCCACATCGCATGGAGCACGCCATCGGGCGAGACGGAGATCGACGGGAAAAACTGGATGCGCGTCGTGTCGTCCTGATTGATCCGCACCGGGTCGAGCCAGGTTTGGCCCTTGTCGAGGGAGCGGAAGAGATAGACGTCGCCATCGTCGGTCGGCTTGTCGGGCGGCGCGGCGATGAGGGCGATGTAGATCTCGTCGTGCGGGCCGATCGCCAGTTGCGGAAAGGCGCCGCCCCACCAGCGAAAATTCGAGTTGCGCGGCGTGAAGTGGATTTCCTGGAACGCGCCGGCCTGGACCGGATCGGAAAAGGTGGCGCCGCCGTCGTGGGAAAAGGCGACCATCGCCTGGGCGAGCCCTTTCTGGATGCCGTCGGCGGTGGTGTCGAGATAGGCGACGACGACGGTGCCGTCGGACAGCACTTTCGGCTGCGAACCCTGGACGGTTTGCTCCGATTCGGTGCCCTGCGCTGCCTGCACCTGCTGCGTTTCGGGATTGCCAGCCGGCGTCTGGGGATTGCCTTCCTGGGGCTGGACGTCCGCTTCCGCGACCGCAGTCGGGGTCGGAGCCGGGTTGTCGGCGACCGCCGACGCGTTTCCGGCGTTGGTCGATTGCTCAGCGGGCGCAGGGAACGCCGAGCGGCCGGCGCGCAGTGCTGCCGCGGCATCCCGACCTTCGGCGGCCGCCTCGCCTTCGCCCGGCTCGCTTCCGTTGCCTTCCGACTGGAACACCGTCGGGCTGACCGGAACCGGATCGCTCCAGGTCCGCCCACCGTCTTCGGAGTGGACGAGCATGATCCGGGCTTCGGTCGTCGGCGAGGCGAGAAACGGGATTTCGTCGGCGTAGAGCAGCGAGTAATGGGTGTTGAAGTCGGTATAGGTGAGGTAAATGGAGTCGCGCGAAGGGTCTTTCGGGTTCGGCCCGATCGACATCCAGGGCTTGTCGAGAAATTCGATCGCGATGTCGCCGCGCTGGCGGCCGGTGGCGTCGGTCGTCGGCGTCGTTGTCACGGTGCTGCGCGCGGCCGAGACCGCATCGCTCCAGGTCAGCCCGCCGTCGGTCGAAACGTTGACCACCATGCTCGAAATCTCGGCGTCGGAAATGAGCGAGCCGATGCGGTACGGCTCGTCGCCGAGCGAGATGGACGAGATGTAGACATTGCCGGCGCGGTCGAAGGCGATGCCCGGGTCGCCCGCCGCCGTGAAGTCTTCGCGAAAATAGGGCACCTGCTTCGGCCCTTCCCACGTCTGCCCGCCGTCGAAACTGACGTAGACCGCCATCGACGGGAAGTTGTAGTCGATCACGCCCATCACCAGATGCTGCGGATCGGTCGGATCGACCGCGATGCTCGGCTCGGTCTGGAGCGGGAAGAGACCGAACTGGCGGGTGACGATGACGTTGCGGCTGAATGACGGCGCCGCCGAGCGAAACGGCACCAATGGCGCGCCGGCCGACGAGCGGCCGATCGTGCCGCCGTTGGCGGCGCCGAATTGGGTCCAGTCGACGTTCTTGCGCGCCGCTTCGCCGGTCGGGACGTTGATGAAGCGGGGGTCCATGCCGCTGGCGGCGAGCCAGGCGGAGGCGCCGAGTTGGTTTCGGATCGGCGCCAGCAGATCGAGCACCGGTTTGGGCGATCCCTGGTCGGCTTCCTGCGCCAGGCCGATCCGCCCAATCGGAATCATCGACGACAAGAGGCCGATCAGCGCCAGCACCAGCCAGCGCCGCCGCATGGCGGCGCGGCCGC
>JAICJJ010000107.1 GCA_025928535.1 Thermomicrobiales bacterium | reverse complement strand
GCGATCGACCGCGCGTCGCTTGGCGCGCCAGTCGTCGATCGTTCGGGGCAATTTCGGGCCGATCGCGAAGCGTTCGTCGGTGGCGGGATCGACCCAGGTCATCACGTCGCGGGTCGCCGGACCGTGCCCCATGTCGTAGATGTGAGCGCGGATGTCGACCACCGGCTTGAACGCCGGGTGGCTCGGCACGTCTTCGACCCGCTCGCCGTCGATGTAGACTTCGCGGCCGTTGCGGATCGATTCCCGATAGTCGTCTCCGGTGCGGATCATCGCGTCACTCCGTGCGGACGCCAGGTCGAGCCCGCGCCCGACCCGACGGTCGATCAATGCGAACCTGCTGGAACGCCCTCCAGTGCGACACCCGCACGGAACCGGACGGCGTGAGGGGCCAATGATCGCACACCGGGCAGCGCCGCGGACTCAGGCGGGCAGATCGTCCAACCCGACGAAGGCGGCTCCGGCCGAAAATCCGCCCGTCAGCAGAGGCGACGGGGCCGACGCGTCGCCAGCGAATACGCCGAGACTCCGGTAGCGGTCGCCGTCGAGCGTCAGGACTTCGATCGTTCGCACCGTCGGATCGACCAGCCAGTATTCGCGGACGCCGCCGCGTTCGTAGAGGAGCCGCTTGGTCGACAGGTCGTGCGCCCGATTGCCGGGGGAGATCACTTCCACGATCACGTCCGGCGGGCCTTCGATCCCGCGCGGCGAGATGGCTGCACCGGATCGGCGCCGGAGAAAAAGACGTCGGCGACGGCGGTGATCAGCCGGCCGCCGGCCAACTGCGCGAGCGGCAGAAGCAGCAAGACGAGATTGCTGACCGTGAGAATGTGCGCGCCGTTCGGGCCGGTCATCTCGTAGAGCGTCCCCTCGATGATCTCGTAGCGCTGTCCGTCATCCGGCAGGGCGAGGAGATCTTCGTAAGTCCAGGGCGCGTCGCGTTGGGTCGCCACCATGATGCGCCTCCCTTCATTCGATCGACGATGGGCGCCTTGTCAAAGTCATTCGGTGGCGCGATCGGCATCGATGCCGGCGAAGACCAACCCCAGGGAGAATGCCGCCTCGAGCAAAGGCGACGTGACTATCGCGTCTCCGCTGAACGTGCCATAACTATGGAGTGCGGCCCGGTCGAGGGTCAAAATTTCGAGGGCGCGGGCGTCGGGATCGACCAGCCAGTATTCGCGAACTCCCGCGCAGCCATAGAGCGCCCGCTTCGTGTGCGTGTCATGATCACGGTTCGACGGCGAAATGACTTCGATGACCAAATCCGGCGGGCCTTCAACCCCGCGGCGCTCCACGACCGCGAGACCGCCGGGCAAAAGGGCCATGATATCGGGCTGGACAGGATTGGCTCCCCGCACGAACAGGTCAACCGGAGCCGTGAAGAGCCTGCCGCCCAACGCCGCCACGAGCGGGAGCAGCGCCGCGATCAGATTCATGACCGCGGCGCCATGCGCCGTATTCGGGCCGGTCATTTCGTAGAGCGCCCCTTCAATGATCTCGTACCGCTTTCCGTCATCCGGCAGGGCGAGGAGATCGTCGTAGGTCCAGGGAGCGTCCGGTTTTCTGAGCGCCATCGCCATCTCTCCCATGCGGTCGATTCGAGCATAGCCGCGTGGGTTTGGCGCGACGTGTCGCGGCGGCCTCGCGCTAGACTCTCCGAATGCACGAACCTGCCCCAACCCCCGAGCAGCGCTATCGGGAACGTCGCGATCGGTTCGGCGCCGAGCGGGATCGGCTTGCCGCCCGCTGGAGCCGCGTCGCCAACCTGCGGCTGGCCGCTGCCGCCGTCGCGGCGGCGGCCGCGGCCTGGGCGTTCTGGGGACGGCAGCCGATTGGCTGGCCGCTGGCGGCGCTCGCGCTGGCGGCGTTCGTCGCGCTCCTCGTCTGGCACCGCCGCCTCGGGACAGCGCGACGGCGGGCGGCCGTGCTGCACGATCTCAACGCCGAAGCGCTCGCCCGCCTGGCGCGCGATTGGGACGGGCTGCCGCCGCGCGACGGGTTCCGGCCGCCGCCGGACCACCCGTACGCCGCCGATCTCGATCTCTTCGGCCGCGCGTCGTTGATGCACCTGCTCGACACGACTGAAACGGAGGCCGGCGCGAGCACGCTTGCAGCATGGCTCCTGGCGCCGGCCGATCCGACGACCGTGCTCCGCCGACAGGACGCCGTGCGCGATCTCGCCCCCCGGCTCGAATTGCGGCAGGCGATCGCGACGAGCGGCCGGCTTGGCGCCGGCGAGCGGCGCGATCCCGAACCGTTTCTGGAATGGGCGGAAGGAGGTCCCTGGCTCGCGCGCCGGCCGTGGCTGCGCGTCTGGTCGTGGGCCGGGCCGGCGCTGTTGCTCGCGGCCATCGCCCTGCAACTGGCCGGGGCGATCGCATGGCCGCTCTGGATCGCCGTCTTCGTCGTCAATCTGCTCGTCGCGCAGGGGCTGGGCCGCCCGGCGTCCGCCATCGTCGGCGCCGTCGCCGAACGGTCGCGCGCGCTGGCCGGCTACGCCCCCACCTTCACGCTGCTGACGGACGCGTCGTTCACGTCGCCGGCGATGCGCGATTTGCAGGCGGCGCTCGGAGCCGGCGGCACATCGGCGCCGGCGCTGCTTCAGCGCCTTGGGCGAATCGCCGCCTTTCCGCTCCCGGCGAGTTCGCCGGTCTGGATTTTGCTGCAGGGCGGCGCGCTCTGGGATCTGCATGTGCTGGCCGCGTTCGAGCGCTGGCAGGCGCAGGCGGGTCCGCATGTCCGGGGCTGGCTGGCGACGCTTGGCGAAATCGAAGCGCTGGGGGCGCTGGCCGGGCTGGCGTTCGACGAACCGGCCTGGGCCACGCCCAATATCGACCTCACCGCGGATTCGTATCAGGCCGCGGCGCTCGGCCACCCGCTCCTGCCGGACGACGCGCGCGTGACGAATGACGTCACGGTCGGCCCGCCCGGCACGTTTCTCCTCGTGACCGGCTCGAACATGTCGGGCAAGAGCACCTTGCTGCGCGCCATCGGCGTCAACGCGGTCCTCGCCGCGGCCGGCTCCCCGGCTTGCGCCCAGGCGCTGACGCTGCCGCCGGTCGAACTCTGGACGAGCGTTCGCGTGCAGGATTCGCTCGAGCGCGGCGTGTCGTTTTTCCTCGCCGAATTGCAGCGGCTCAAACTGGTGCTCGACGCAGCGCGGCGAGCGCGGCGGACAGGAACCGCGCCGGTGCTCTATCTGCTCGACGAAATCCTGCAAGGGACGAACACCGCCGAACGGCAGGTGGCCGCCCAGCGGATCATCGCCGATCTCGTCGCGCAGGGGGCGATCGGCGCCGTCTCGACGCACGATCTGGCGCTGGCGGACGCGCCAGAACTGGCGGCCGGCGCCGCGCCGGTCCATTTCACCGATCTGGTCGGCGATGGCGTCGCCGCGCCTCTGATGTCGTTCGACTATCGGCTGCGGCCCGGCGTCGCGACGACGACGAACGCGCTGCGCTTGATGCAACTCGTCGGCTTCGACGACGATCGCGACGCGAC
This sequence comes from Thermomicrobiales bacterium, assembly GCA_025928535.1. Lineage (GTDB taxonomy): Bacteria > Chloroflexota > Chloroflexia > Thermomicrobiales > UBA6265 > JAICJJ01. Next base: position 4,374 of record JAICJJ010000107.1, on the reverse strand, counting down.
GGACGACGGCGCGGAACTGCGCCGCGCGCCAGAGGCGATTGGAAGGAGCGTGGAATGACGGCGGACGCAGCACGACCAGAGCGACTCTCCGTGATGCCGCTCGGTTGGGCCACCCGACCGACGCCGAATGGACCAATGGAGATGGTCGTCGGGTGTTATCTGATCCGAATGAGCGACGGCCGCAACATTCTGATCGACAGCGGCATGCCGCCGGAGATGGAATCCCTGCCGGCGACCGGGGGGCTGAACGACGCCAAAACGGTGATCGAGCACCTTGCCACGCTCGATTTGCGCCCCGACGACATCGCTGCCGTCATCTGCACCCATCTCGACATCGATCATGTCGGCTTTCACGATGCGTTTCCCGCCGCCGACTTCATCGTCCAGCGCGCGGAACTCGATGCGGCCCGCGGCGGCCACCCACGCTACGCCGGCGGTCGCGCGCACTGGGATCATCCTGCCCTGCGCTATCGCACGGTCGAGGGCGACGTCGAATTGCTTCCCGGCCTGTCGCTGATCGAATCGGGCGGCCACACGCCGGGTCATCAGGCGGTTCTGGTTCGCTTGCCGCGGACCGGTTCCGTGCTGATGGCGATCGACGCTGTCCCAGTTGGAAGCCTTTTCACCGAAGACCGGCCGGGCACGCCGATGGACGCCGACGAAACGGACGCGCGCGCCAGCACCCGCAAATTGATTGACTTGGCCGAGCGGGAACAAGCGGCATTGGTCGTCTTCGGCCACGACGGCGCGCAGTGGAAGTCATTGCGGCTGGCGCCGGAGTTTTACGACTGAGGCAGGCCGTTCAGCGGCGCCCAGCGTCGCCATTGGCTATCCTGTGCATGCGCGGCGTGAGATGACGCCGCGCGGCACGGCCGGCGAGCCGCTTCGAGGACGCCGCGATGACGATGCCTCCGCCAGACCTCCACACCGTCGAATTGTTCGGCGTGCCGCGGCTCCTTGCCGGGGCCCGCGCCGCCGAAGCCGTGGGCGCCACGCTCGCCGAACTCGCCGCCGATCTCGCCCGGCGCGTGCCGGCCCTTTCCGGCCCGGTGCTCGATCCCGCATCCGGTTGGCCGAACGCCGGCTATGCCTTCGTCGTCGGCGAACGCTTCACCCGCGACCCCGCTCATGCGTTACCCGGCGACGCGAGCATCTTGCTCGTCGCCAGCGTCGCCGGGGGCTAGCGCCATGCTCGGCGTCCATGGCCGCCTGCTTCGAATCGATCTGACGACGGGCGAATCGGCGGCGGAGACGCTGCCGCCGGACGCGACCCGGCTCGTGCTCGGCGGCATCGGCCTCGCCAGTTTGCTCCTCCTGCGCGAATGCCCGCCCGGCGCCGATCCGCTTGGGCCGGCCAATCCGCTCATCTTCGCCGCCAGCCCATTCATCGGCACCGGCATCACCACCGCCAGCAAGATCGCGCTTGCGGCGCGCTCGCCACAGACGGGCATGATCGGCGATTCCCTCTCCTCCAGTTATCTCGCGATCGCCCTGAAACGAACCGGCTTCGACGCCATCGTCATTCAGGGACAGGCGCCGGAGTGGAGCGTCCTCACGATCGACGGCGAGCGGACCGCGCTGCGGCCGGCCGGCGCGCTGCTCGGCCGCGACGCGGGCGACGCGGCGGTCGCGCTGCGGGCCGAGTTGGGGCCGGGATTTCGGGCGGCGACGATCGGGCCGGCGGGCGAGCGACTCGTCCGCTACGCCGCCGTCGCCAACGACGGCCGCCTCGCCGGACGCACCGGCGCCGGGGCCGTGATGGGATCGAAACGGCTGAAAGGCATCGTCATCCGCGGCGACCGCTTGCCGCATGTCGCCGACCCGGGCGGCGTCGCCCGCATCGCCCGCTCGCTGGCGGAACGAAGCCTCGGGCCGGCGACGGCCAAATACCGCGAACTCGGCACCGCGGCCAACCTCGCCTTTTTCAACCGGATGGGCGTGCTGCCGACCCGGAATTTCCGGAGCGGCGCCTTCAACGGCGCCGAGCGGATCGCGGGCGAAACGCTGCTTCTGGAGCACCGGGCCGACCGCCACGCCTGCGCCGCCTGCACCGTCGGCTGCGAGCATCATTACCGGACGCGCGACGGCGGCCCGGCGATCGAAACCCGGCTCGAATACGAAACGCTCTTCGCGCTCGGCTCGCTCTGCAGCATCGACGATCCGAACGTCGTCTTGCGCGCCGCCGCTCGCTGCGACGCCCTCGGCATCGACGCCATCTCGACCGGCGGGACGATCGCCTGGGCGATGGAATGCGCCGATCGCGGCGTCGATCTCGGCGTTCCGGGCGACGACATGCCGCGATTCGGCGACGGCGCGGCCGTGTTGCAGGCGATCGAGGCGATCGGCGGGCGGCAGGGGCTCGGCGACCTCCTGGCGGAAGGATCGCGCCGCGCCGCCGCGATCGTCGGCCAGGGAAGCGACGCCTGGGCGATGCACGTCAAGGGGCTCGAACTGCCCGGCTACGATCCGCGCAAACTGGAGACGATGGCGCTCGGACTCGCCGTCGCCGCCCGCGGCGCCTGCCACAATCGCTCGTCGGCCTACGAGGTCGATTTTTCGGACCGGCTCGAGCCGGCGTCGGAAATGGCGGCACGGGCGCAGGCCGCGGCCGAAGCCGAAGACCGGGCGGCCGTGCTCGATTCCCTGACGCTCTGCAAATTCCTCCGGCACGCCTTCGACGATCTCTACGCCGAAAACGCCGATCTTCTGACCCGGATCACCGGCGAACCGTTCAGCGGCGACGACCTGGCCCGCAGCGGCGAGCGGATCGCGAACGTCAAAAAACGATTCAACGAACGGCAGGCCTGGACCCGCGCGCTCGATGCGTTGCCGCCGCGGCTGCTCGCCAGCGACGCGAATGCGCCCTCGCGCATCGATCGCAACTGGCTCGAGCGGGCGATCGACGCCTACTACGCCGCGCGGGGCTGGGACGCGGCCGGCCGCATTCCGCCGGACCGCTGGACGGCGCTCGGGCTGCCGGATGCGGCGCCGGCCGGCGAGGCGTAGTCCCACCCGGCGGCGCCCCGTATACTTCGGATCACGCAGGGCCGGAATGATGCTCGCTCCACGTGGGGCGCGCCGGCCCGAGGAACGCCGCCGCATGACCTACCAGATCGGGTCCTTGATCCTTCAGTTGCTGAATATCCTGTCGCTCGCGCTGATCGCGCGGGCGCTGTTGTCGTGGTTCGATCCGCGGATGAATTGGGGCATCAGCCGGGTGCTCTACGAGGTGACCGAGCCGTTGATCGCGCCGATCCGCCGGGTCGTGCCGCCGGTCGGCATGCTCGACCTGTCGTTCATCGTGGCGATCGTGCTCATTCAGGTGCTCTATCGATTGCTCGCCTCGGCGCTGGTCGGCTAACCTCTGGCGACGACGATCTGGAGAAGGTGGGGTGCGATGGCGAAGTTCATGCATTTCGTGACGGTGGTCTTCACCATACTGCTGGTGTTCATGGCGGTGGTGGCGCTGCTTTCGCTTCTCGGCGTCTACAGCAACCCACTGATCAATCCGGGCATGTAGCAAGCCCGATCAATTCGCCTCGAATTCGACGCGGCGGGCTCCTTCGTCAGGACGGCCAATTGCCGCGCGGTCGCCATCCGGGCGGCCCGATCGACGCCACGGCGCCCAACATGGGCGCCGTTCTGGCGTGCGCCGCCGCATGGCGGCGCGCGTTTGGCATGACGCGCCGGTCCAGCCCCGGAAGGAGGCCAAATGCGATGAACGAATCGAACGACCAGCCGATCACGGACCTGGCGCGCGATTGGGCGCGCGCCGAACGCGAGGGCGACGTCCAGTTTTTCGCCCAGACGTTGACCGACGACTTTCTCGCCGTCGGCCCGCGCGGTTTCGTGTTGACGAAGCCGCAATGGATCGATCGCTACCGATCGGGCGACCTGCGAACCGAATCGATCGACCTGGACGAGATGTCGATGCGCCGCTACGGCGACGCGGCGATCGTCGTCGCCCGCGAACGGCAGCGCGCGTCGTACAAGGACCACGACGCGAGCGGTCAATTTCGGACGACGCTGCTCTTCGTGGGCGACGACGGCGCCTGGCAAATCGCCGGGATGCAACTGAGCCCGATCGCGCCGCCGCCCGGCGCTTCCCAGGCGGGGCAACCGGAACGAGGAGGCGCGGCATGACGGCCGATCGTCAGGAAGTCCTCGCGACGCTGATGGCGGTCGAAGCCGCCGCATTTTTCACCGGCGCCGGATTGCACACGGGCATCCCCGTCGCCATCGGACCAGGCGAGGTGCGCGAGCCGCGCATCGTTCCGGCCGTCGTCGTCGAATCAGCCTGCGGTCTCGCGCTCGCGATCGGCGCGTTCGGCCTCGCCGCTCGCCGTCCGTGGGGCCGCGGGGGAGGCCTCGGGG